>CAZSTM010000604.1:0-2441 GCA_964609635.1 uncultured Gemmatimonadales bacterium | reverse complement strand
CAAGAATCACTGAGATTCCCATAAAAAATATCGGGCGTCCAAAAGGCACGAGTAATTATGGGATCGGTCGAACATTCGGTGTATTTCTGGACCTTATAATGCTTTATTTTTTCTCAAGGTATATGGATCGTCCGATACGAGTTTTCGGGAAAGTAGCCGCTCTGTTCTTTGGTTTAGGTTTTGCTATTATTGCCGTCCTTGTATTTTACGCCTATGCTTATGATGTCCATGCAGTAGTGGAACGCCAAGGCTGGTTTCTGATGAGTCTTGTAATGATGATCTTTGCGGTTCAGGTAATATTAACCGGAGTAATCGCAGAAGTCCTGGTCCGTATTCATTATGGACAGGAGGATAAGCGTGTTTATCGAATCCGCAATGTTTTGGTTTCCGAAAAAAAAGTTGGTTAAAGATGTGTGGAATAGTCGGAATTTTTTCGTTCGAAGGCAGGGCTCCATTTCAAGAAATCTGGCCTGATTTAGTAAATCACTTGGCTCATCGTGGGCCGGATGAAGGTACTTGGTGGTCTGACGGTCCATTTTTTTTCGGGCATCGACGACTTTCCATTCTGGATCTTGAAGGTGGTAGCCAGCCTATGGCTACTGAAGACGGTTCCCTTGTGGTAATCTCTAATGGGGAAATTTATAATTACCTTGAGCTCCGTGAAGAATTGAGAAAACTTGGATATGTGTTTCGCACAAATTCCGATACCGAAGTTCTTCTCCACGGATATCATGCTTGGGGTACTGAACTGCCGGATCAATTAACCGGTATGTATACTTTTGCTATTGCAGACCCGGAGAAAAAGGAGTTGTTCCTCGCTCGGGACCGTTTGGGAGAAAAGCCCCTGTTTCTGCTGGAGACACCTAAGTATTTGGCATTCAGCTCAGAACTTCGATCTCTCGCCGCTTTTCCTGACTTATCTCGAAATATTGATATTAATAGCCTTGGCGGTTTTCTGACACTGAACTATGTGCCTGGTATGGGCACTTTGATGAAAGGCATAAGACGGTTAGCTCCCGCTTCATGGATACTTATCGGCCAAAAGGGAAAAAAGGAGGAGATTTACTGGTCACCGCCGGATCAAGTCGATAACAGTCAAAAGCAATCTATGGAGGAGGCTGTCGAGGAGTTCAGACATTACCTCGATAATTCTGTCAGTATTGCCTTGCGAAGCGATGTGCCGGTGGGGATTTTTCTATCAGGAGGTATGGACTCATCTTTGATAGCTGAGTCCGCTATGCGCCAGGGAAAACTGTCAAAAGCGTATTTCGGTCATTTCGAAGAAGAGAGTTATAGTGAATACTATGCCGCAAAAAAAGTCGCCGACCGCCTCGGACTTGAACTGGAAAAAATTCCTATCACCCAGGAAGCGCTAAAGGACTTCTTTAAGTTCGTTGACCATGCAGATGACCCTTTAGCAGATTCATCTGCTCTGGCTGTCTGGACAATATCGCAGTTCGCAGCAAAGCAGAACAAAGTAGTTCTCGGAGGAGACGGGGGAGATGAACTCTTCGGTGGATATTTGACTCATCAGGCCACTCTTATCCATGACAAACTGACTTCTCGTTTTCCATTCCATCTGAGAAAAATGATTGCCGACTTGGGTAGCCGTATCCCAACCAGCGAAAAAAAGGTGTCTTTTTCATATAAATTGAG
The DNA here is from genome assembly GCA_964609635.1 of uncultured Gemmatimonadales bacterium. GTDB lineage: Bacteria > Gemmatimonadota > Glassbacteria > GWA2-58-10 > GWA2-58-10 > JAFGTO01. The sequence continues at coordinate 785 of CAZSTM010000604.1, read as the reverse complement.
GCGTTATCTTCGAGCCGTTCACCTGTCTCCTCCACAGGCTCATTTTACCTGGAATGGAACCTGGCTCCCTGAGGAAGCCGCTGAATTTGTACAGCCGGAAGCCTACCGTGCTATTGTAAGAAACCAACTGCCTGAGTATGTATCTCATTTGGTAAAAAACAATCGTATCAGTCTCCTGCAAACCCAGTTGCTGGATATCGCCGATTACCTGCCCAATGACATCCTTACTAAGGCTGACCGCATGTCCATGGCTCATGGTCTGGAGATACGATCTCCCTATCTTCAGCACTCTTTGGCCGAATGGGCACTCACTAGGCCGGACCGGCTGAAAGTTGGGCACGGAAAAAGACTGAAAATACTTTTGCGATGTGCAGCCCGGAGGATTTTTGGAAAAGAAATTGCAGATCGTCCCAAAGAGGGATTCAGCTTACCGGTGCATCAGTGGATAAGGGGTGCCTTGTCCGAAGTAGTGCTGGATCTGCTATCACCGGAAAATCTGAGAAAAATTGAATTTCTTAACATTGTCAAAATCCAGCAAGTTCTAAAAGATCACTTTTCAATGCGCAGATCATACGGCTTTGAAATCTGGGGACTTATGGTTCTGGTTGCATGGTATCAAATGCGTATCGCGAAACCGCCTGATTCGCCGGTTGGGTTACCATTGATTGAAAGAAAGTTTCCTCGCCATTGGTAAGTCATTTAATTTCTAAAGTAAGAAACTGTAGCTCTTCAGAATATGTTGGATAACTTTAGCCCAGTAGTTAAGAGAGGGTTTATCCCGATGG
>CAZSTM010000603.1:0-2451 GCA_964609635.1 uncultured Gemmatimonadales bacterium | reverse complement strand
CCGCATTGTCACCAGGGACGGTTTAACCGGGACAGGCCCCTATACTCTGCGGCTAGGCGACGACAGCGGGATTTCCTTTTCCTTTATCGACCGGGGAGAAGACCTCGGCGGTCTGGTCAACGGAGTGCCGCTGTTTTACACGGTGACCTCCTACGACTACAATCCCTACAACTACCAGGGCGAATCCCTGGAATCCAACATCGGGTTCAAGCGCCAGGACGTCCTGGGACGGTTCGTGCAGCAGGCGACTCCCCGGGCCTCGAGCTCCTCGCATCGGCCGGGCGGCTACCAGTCGGGTCAGGCGGGGGGCGACGGCGGAGAGCTTGAGAGTTGGGCCGGACGCACGGTTTCCGATACCCTGGGCAGTAGCTCGGACACAGTGACTGTCGATCCGCTGGACCCCACCAACCGCAGTGTCTTGCGCCATAACCTGGTGGTTGATTTCCCTGAATCTCCGAGGCCGCAGACCGCCGCCCTGGTGGCCGGCGAGGTGGATGTCATTTACGGCCAGGTGCTTCCGGACTCAGGGGTTTTTGTCATCGATTCGCTGGAAGCCTCATCACCGGCCACCCGCAAATATAATATTTATTACCATTATAGCGATTCAGACGGTCGGGTGATTTGGGGAGGAAACCACGATAAAAGTTTTAATTATAACACCATCGAGAAAGTGGCCACCTTCCGTTTCGACGGGCGGAACGACACCCTGGGGGTTACCTATTCGGGATGGGTGGAAATTTTCCGCGGTGGCAGGGCGGATGCCAAGATCGCCCCTCTGCGTATCAACGGGGTTACCGGCACGCTCCTGAGCCCGGGTGTGGCCTATCCCCACCCGGACTACCGCTTTACCGCCCTGCCTGCGACAATCGGCTTTCCAGGCGAGCCTTTCGTGGTCTACCAGCCGATGAATATCGAACAGCTTAACAGCGAATACATTGCCGCAGAGAGCGCCCGCACCACCGGCAACATGGCCGCCTTCGCCCCGGCGGACATCCAGATCACCTGGGAAAGCGATACCCGCGTTCAGGTGCAGGATGTGACCCACCGGGTGGATATCCGTTTCAGCGAGTTTACCGATGACGGCTGGGGATTCCTGCCGCTGGATGAAATATCCCACGAGGAGATTATCTGGCAGAGCCTGCACGTGCACCCCAAGCACAAGCGCGAGTATCGCCTCAGCCCCGAGGCCGTTTATTTCAGCCACCCGGAAAACCCGGACAGTGTCAGCATGGGGCTCTACGTGCGCGGGATAGAGTTGTTTGTAACCGCTATCCACACCCGGCCGAAGGCCGGGGAGGTCTGGCTGTTGCGCAGCGATTTCAATTCCTCTGCAGCCGACCGTACCAGTCCGGTTCCGGGTCAAAGGATTGTCTTCCGCTTCCGGCGGGCCACGGATAATCCGGAGGATGAGATTCTCAACAGGGTGCGCGTGGTGCCCAATCCCTACATTGTCTCCAGCGCCCTGGACCCCGGCCCCGGCAACAAGGCGGTGCAGTTCGTGGGCCTGCCGCGCGAGTGCACCATTCGGGTCTATACTGTGTCGGGTATCCTGGTCAACGTGCTGGAGCACGGCCCCGGGGAGCCGCAGTCGAGCTACAGCGCATATGATTCCGGAAGCGGCCAGCGGTTTTTCAACCTGCGCAACCGTTTCGGTCTCGAGATGGCCAGCGGCACCTATTATTTCCACGTGGAAAGCAAGGCCACGGGCGAGGAGTATATCGGGAAGTTTTCGATAATTAATTAAGCCTGGCATGTTCAATATCAAGAGTTCTGGAGCATTACATATTCTGCGGCAGAGTAAATGGTTATAACGGGAGCAAAAGAGATTAGTGGCGTAACGTCACCATTGATAAGGCAGTGTATTAACAGATGAGGGCGAAGAGTTCCAAAAAAAAACGGTATCTTTTTTATCATCGACTACGCAACGGAAGACTTTTATCGGTTAGTTATCTATCGGCCATCGCTGGTGGTACATTTCTCCTCTGGCTGCCTTGGTCGAGTAAAGGCGGAGAGCTTAGCTTGATTGACGCCTTGTTCACTGCAACCAGCGCGGTTTGTGTCACCGGCCTGACTGTAGTGGACACCGGCACCACTTTCACTGTTTTCGGTAAAGCGGTTCTGCTGTTGCTGATACAGGTGGGCGGGCTGGGGATCATGACTCTTTCGGTGTTGATGGCACTGGCGATCGGTCGCCTGCCGGCGCTGCGCGAACGCTGGATTATCGAAAATATTTTCGCCAAGAATGCCGGAGTCCAGATCTGGGACTTGATAAAGTCGATAGCCGTTTTCACGCTGGCATGCGAGGCGATAGGAGTAATAATTCTTTTTCTCTGCTGGTTAAGAGCCGGGTACACATTCAATAAGGCTTTATGGTATGGAGTGTTCCATAGTGTATCCGCATTCTGTAATGCAGGATTTTCCTTTTTTCAGCAGAGTTTTATAAGCTTCCGG
>CAZSTM010000602.1:1853-2460 GCA_964609635.1 uncultured Gemmatimonadales bacterium | reverse complement strand
TTGGTAAAAATTGGTGACCGCCTCCATCAGGTGCATGTGGACATCCATCGACTTGCGGTCGCCTCCATAGACTCCGGGCGGGCAGAGAGACCAGTCCTCCTCGAAAAATTCATAGTACCCGCCGTAGAGATTGTCCGCTGCATGGGTCTGCAGCAGGTCGAATGTTTTTTCCGCCCAGGCGAGAGCCGTTTCATCCTGCGCGGCCATGGCGTATTCACTGAAAGCATAGATCACGAAGCTGAAACCGTAAATGATTTTTTTACGGTTTATCGGAGTGCCGTCCCGCTTCAGGATCCAGTACCAGCCTCCGTGTTTCTTATCCTGGAACTTGTCGATCACGAACCGGAGCCCCCGCCCGGCTCTTTCGAGAAACGAGCCGTCCCGGTCATGGCCCGCCCGGTGAATGGATGAGAAAGTGTAGATCATCCGGGAATTGGCCAGCAGGTTCTTATCCGTTTCCCCGGTGGGGTCTCCATTGCTGTCGAAGCAGGAGAGGAACCCGCCGAGCTCTTTGTCGTCCCCCCGCACTTTCCAGTAGGGAAGTAGCTCCTGGTGAAGATGTTTTTTTACCTCTTCGAGGTAAGAACTGTAATCGGTTTCCATGGTT
>CAZSTM010000602.1:0-1843 GCA_964609635.1 uncultured Gemmatimonadales bacterium | reverse complement strand
CCCTGAAACACCTGTTTTACAGAGATTTTTAAAGTTTTACAATTTCACTCTGAGAGATTATCTCTTACATTATTTTACCACCAAGGCACCAAGAGTTCCACTCTCAGCCTCTCCCCACCAGGGACAAAGTGGTAAAGGGACAAAGTCCCAACCCTTCCTTCCCTTTGTCACTTTATTACTCTGTCACTTTGTCACTTTCTTTACGCCTTTGTGTCTTGGTGCCTTGGTGGTTAGACATTTAAATGGAATTCCAAATGTCTTCAGCTAATTTTCAAGGCGTGAAGATTTTTCGAGCTGCCTGAGGCCCGCCGGTCAAATTTAACTCACCCCGCCCGGCAAAGCAAAACAGAATTCAGGTTGGATGATACGATTATTTGGTTTGATTTGTTCTTAAAGTCTCATAGATTAATTAGGATTTGTTGCGGATTCCTGTCCGCCGCACGCAGGAGGATCTGATCTCGAAGATAAAAATGACGACTTTACTTCTAACCTGTTGAGATTCCTTCGGGTAAACCTTTTCGGGATTTGACCCGGTGGAAGGGGTGAAACATGCATACTTTTGCGCATCTCCTGAATCGAGGGTCATTGACCCGGCTGATCGTTTTTTACTGCATAGGGCTGGTTCTACCGGCGGCCGCATCCGCCAGGCACGACGTCCCCAGGGAGCATCCCTGCCTGCTGGGTACAGCTGAGGAGCTTCAGGAACTCGCCAACCAGAGGCAGGATGACTGGGTGCGGGTGGTGGAAGTGGTTACCCAGCGCGAGGGCGGCGATCACGAGCGTATGATAGGCATGTCGCTGATGTATGTGATCGACCAAAACGAGGAAATGGGAAAGCGTGCCGTGGAATCAGCCATGCGCTATGTCGAGGGGCCTGTCCGCATCGGGCATGTGCGCTTCGGTGATGACCTGGCACGCTGCGCGATAGTCTATGACCTGTGCTACCCTGTCTGGACACCCGAACAGCGCCGGAAATTCCACCGTTACCTGAACGAGACGGTGGATGCCAACGTGCGTTCCGAGACATCCCCTTTTCACAACGGCTGGTACAGCTACAAGCATTGGGGCATCGGCCTGGCGGCTTATGCATGCTATTACGACAACCCTCGCGCCCCGGAAATCCTGGCCGCACTCGAAAAAGAGTACCGTGAGCGTGTAGTACCGGCTTTCAGGCTTGCCGGAGAGGGAGGAGGTTGGGCTGAGGGCTTTTACGTCAACTACTGGACCTACGAATGGATGTTTTTCTGCGATGTGGCTTTGAGGGTCGAGGGAGTGGACTATTTCGCCATGAGCCCGGAGTTCCTCGGCCGGCGTGCAATAGCAGGGATGTTCGAGACCTTTCCAGGTATCGGGGAATACCATTCACGTCGTCAGATTCACATGGGGGACGGCTGCGGGAAGATACCCGGAAACGACCGTGACAAGACTCTCTCGGCGAGACGGATCCTGGTGAACCGCTTCCGGGACGACCCCGACCACCAGGCAGTGCACGCTTTCAATGAAGCTACTCCCAAGTCCTGCATGATAGTCAACGCCTACAAGGACTTCCTCTGGCGCGACCGCACCGTGAGAAAGACAAACTTGAAGAATTACAAACTGTCGCATTTCAGCCGGGGTCCCGGATATGTCTATGCCCGCAGCTCCTGGAATGAGGACGCCACTTATTTCTTTTTCAAGTGCGGAGACCGTTTCACCGCCCACCAGCATCTTGATGTCGGGCATTTTCTGATCTACAAGCACCGGGAACTGGCAAGCGATGGAGGCCAGTACTATGGGTGGAATTCACCGCACGAGGTCAATTACTATGTGCGCACCATAGCCCACAATACCGTCCTGGTACACG
>CAZSTM010000601.1:0-2461 GCA_964609635.1 uncultured Gemmatimonadales bacterium | reverse complement strand
CACCCTGGATTTCGATTTCGACGGTATGTCCAACCGCTTCCGTGAACTGGCTTTCCTCAACGCCGGTATAAAGATAACTTTCATTGACGGGCGCGAACAGAAACGCAAGGAAATCTACCAGTATTCGGGAGGTATCAAAAGCTTCGTCGAGTATTTGAATGAAAACAGGAAACCCCTGCACAAGCCGATCTGCCTGGAAAAAGAAATCTCTTCGACAGTGGTCGAGATCGGCATGCAGTACTCCGATATTTTTATAGAAAATATTCATTCCTATGTAAATAACATAAATACCCATGAAGGCGGCACACACCTTTCCGGTTTCAAAGCCGCGCTTACCCGAACCATGAACGATTACTCCAGGAGAAACAAACTGCTCAAAAAAGCGGATTTCACGCTCTCGGGGGAGGATGTCCGTGAAGGGCTGACCGCGGTAATCAGTATCAAGATGCTCGATCCACAGTTCGAGGGTCAGACGAAGACCAAGCTGGGAAACAGTGAAATCAAAGGAGTGGTCGAATCTGCGGTCAACGAGCAGCTATCCATCTTTCTGGAAGAGAACCCGCCGGTGGCTCGGCGGATAATCGAGAGAGCGGTCAGCGCGGCCGCAGCGCGGGAAGCGGCGCGCAAAGCCCGTGATCTTACCAGGCGTAAGAACGCCATGGAAGGCAGTGGTCTTCCGGGAAAACTGGCCGACTGCTCGATCACCGACCCCTCCGCCTGTGAAATTTACCTGGTCGAGGGCGACTCGGCCGGCGGCTCGGCCAAAATGGGTAGAGACAGGCGAAACCAGGCGATCCTGCCCTTGCGCGGAAAGATTCTCAATGTCGAAAAGGCCAGGCTCAACAAAGTCCTCTCCAACGAGGAAATCCGCACGATGATCACCGCCATCGGCACCGGGTTCGGTGATGAGGATTTCAACATCGAAAACGCACGCTACCATAAGATTATTATCATGACAGATGCGGATGTCGATGGAGCGCACATCCGGATACTGCTTTTAACCTTCTTCTTTCGCTACATGAAAGAACTGATTAACCAGGGTATGATTTATATCGCCCAGCCGCCGTTGTATCGGGTGAGCAAGGGCAAAGATGAACACTACGCATTCAGCGACAGGGAAAGGGACAGTTACCGCAAGCGCCTGGGCAACAAAAATGTAAATGTTCAGCGATACAAGGGCCTGGGCGAGATGAACCCGGAACAGTTGTGGAAAACCACCATGGACCCTTCAACGAGAACCATCCTGCAGGTCACCATGGATGAAGCCCTGGAAGCGGACCGTCTTTTCCTGGACCTGATGGGAGACGAGGTGGAGCCCCGACGGCAGTTCATAGAGAAACATGCCCGCTACGTTACCAACCTCGATATCTGAATCCGGGCTGAAAAACGGTTAAAATAAACTTTTAGACCGTAGCTTACAACCAGAGATAGTAAATCGAACAACCAACGGCCTTAAAGATAGATCCAACCATAAGAATCCACACTCCTCAGCCGTCCGAATCAGGAACAAACCATGAAACCCTTATTTAAGGCGACAGTCCTCTTTTCGCTGCTGGTACTGGTGGCGGCGGATTTTTACATATGGTCCCAGGTCCCGGTAAAGCATACGCCCTATCGGATGCTGAGTGATTTCGAATGCCCGGCTTCCGATAAAGAAAGCACGGTAAGTATCGTGCCCAGCGATTATTCCGCCTTAAGCCACCCCTGTGAGATCGACCGGGCACTGGATTATCCGCGGGTGGAGGAGATAGTCAGAGAGGCGGTCCGGCTGGCCGGCGGGCTGGAAAACCATCTGGAGGACGGCGACCGGAAGATCGTGCTCAAGCCTAACATGGTCGAGCCGGCTTCCAACGGCAACGGGGTGAACACCGACTGGCGGGTAGTCAAGGCCCTGATCCTTCTTTTATACAGTATCAACCCGGAGCTCGAAATAACCGTGGCCGAGGGCGCCGGCGGATGGGCCAGGCCGGGAACGCAGTACGCTCCGAAATGGTCAACGCAATACGGGGACGGGTACGTGATAACCGGCTACCAGGAAATGATCGAATCTTTACAGAACGATCCTCAGTATCCGAACCTAGATCTCAAATGGGTCGACTTGAACTACGATGAAATCGTGGAGACCCAGGTTCCTCAGACCCGGCTTACCGAGCTGCAGAGCTCATTCTTCCTTCCCAAGACAATTGTAGAAGCCGATTTCCTGATAAACGTGCCGGTGCTGAAGGTCCATAACACGCGCATTACAGTAGGGTTGAAAAACTACGTGGGGCTGCTGCCGGGGATGGTTTACGGATGGTCCAAGGACGCCGGATACCATAATAACGGGATGGGACTGGATCACTCGCCGGATGTTCTACAGGAAAACTTTGTCGATATAGTGCGCACCGTGGGCTGCGATTTCGTGGTAGTGGACGGTATCGTGGGCAAGGAAATAAGCAAGTACACCTCGGGTCGGTCCAAG
>CAZSTM010000600.1:0-2476 GCA_964609635.1 uncultured Gemmatimonadales bacterium | reverse complement strand
CAGTTTGTGTCCCTGCATCTAAGCTAATAACGGCAACTAGAGTTGACTAACCTCGATAGAATCAACGGGGATTACGCATAAAAACAATTTTTTTTCTGTGAGGAATAAAATGGCTGATAAAAAGAATAAGATCATAATTTTCGATACCACCCTGCGCGATGGGGAACAGTCGCCGGGCTGCAGCATGAACCTGGAGGAAAAGATACAGATAGCCCGCCAGCTCGAGCGTCTCAATGTGGATGTTATGGAGGCGGGATTCCCCATTGCCAGCGAGGGCGATTTCGTGGCGGTGCAGGCGGTGGCCAAAGAGGTCCGCACCCCGATAATTGCAGCTCTCGCTCGCTCGGTCAAGATAGATATCGACCGGGCCTGGGAAGCGATCAAGGATGCGGCCAGGCCTCGAATCCATACATTCATCGCCACCAGCGATATTCACCTCAAGTACAAGCTGAAGAGAAGCCGTCAAGAGGTTCTGGATTCAGCGGTTGAGGCGGTCAAGTTAGCCAAGAGCTACTGTGAGGACGTGGAATTCTCCTGTGAGGATGCCGGGCGCACGGATGACAAATACCTGGCCCAGGTGGTGCAGGCGGCAATCGAGGCCGGTGCCACCACGGTCAATATTCCGGACACCGTGGGTTACGCTATCCCCAACGACTGGGGTGCCCGTATCAAACGCCTTTTAGAGAATGTCTCGAACATCGATCAGGCGGTGATCAGCGTGCACTGCCATAACGACCTGGGTCTGGCTGTGGCCAATTCAATCGCCGCCTGCCAGAACGGCGCGCGTCAGGTGGAGTGTACGATCAACGGGATCGGCGAGCGGGCCGGTAACGCCTCGCTGGAGGAGTTTGTCATGGCCTGCCGAACCCGTCACGACCTGCTGGATTTCCACACCGAAATAGTCACCGAGGAAATCTATCCCTCCAGCCGCCTGCTCAGTAACCTGACCGGCGTCTTTGTCCAGCAGAACAAGGCGATTGTGGGCAAGAACGCTTTCGCCCACGAGGCAGGTATCCATCAGGATGGTATGCTCAAGGATGCGCTTACCTATGAGATCATGACACCCCAGTCGGTGGGTGTACCCAAAAGCAATATAGTCATGGGCAAGCATTCGGGTCGCCACGCCTTGGACAACCGGTTCAAGGAACTGGGTTTCAGCATGGACAAAAATGACCTGGAAAAGGCCTACAAGCTCTTTACCAAGCTGGCCGACCAGAAGAAGGCAATTACCGATGAAGACCTGATAACCATCGCCCGGGACGGTCTCCAGCATATCGAGGAGACCTGGCACCTGAAATACATCCAGACCAACGCCGGCAACCAGATTGTCAGCTCAGCCACCCTGGTTCTTTCCCGTAAGGATACCGGAGAGGAAGTTACCGATGCCGCCACCGGGGACGGCCCGGTGAGCGCGCTTTACAACACCATTGACCGGATAACCGGCCTGGAAGGACAGCTTATCGACTATCAGCTGCGCTCAATCGGCGAGGGCCGCGATGCAGTGGGAGAGACGTTCGTACGGGTTATTTTCGATGGAGTGGAATTCATGGGCAAAGCGGCCAGCACGGATGTGATGGATGCCTCAGCCCGGGCCTATCTGAACGCGACCAACAAGGCGCTGTATGCCCGCGAGCACGGCACTCCGACCAAACATCCAAACCAGGGCGCGGTTTGAAGTCCAAGAGCTGATTTTCACTATTGCCAAAGTCTTTTTTGAGAAGGAACGGATGAAATGGGAAAAACCATGGCTGAAAAAATCTGGGATGCCCACGTGGTTCACCACAGCGATGGCAATACCCTCCTTTACATAGATCGCCACCTGGTGCACGAGGTAACCTCGCCCCAGGCATTCGAGGGATTACGTCTCTCCGGACGAAAGCCGCGCCGGCCCGAGGCCACCTTCGCGGTCCCGGATCATAACGTGCCCACCCGAGAACGGGACAAACCGGTCGCCGACCCCCTGAGTGCCAAGCAGATAAGTACTTTAAGGGATAATTGCCGACAGTTCGGTATCACACTCTTCGATATCGATGATCCCAGGCAGGGGATCGTGCATGTTATGGCACCGGAACAGGGCCTCATCCTGCCCGGCTCCACCATAGTCTGCGGCGACTCGCACACCGCCACTCACGGCGCGTTCGGTGCCCTGGCTTTCGGTATCGGCACCTCCGAGGTCGAGCACGTGCTGGCCACCCAGACCCTGGTGCAGAAAAAACCCGAGTTCATGAAAGTCAATATCGAGGGAACCCTGGCAGAAAACGTAACCTCAAAGGATGTGATCCTGGCTCTCATCGGCAAGATCGGCACCTCGGGCGGCACCGGCTATATCATTGAATACACGGGCGAGACGGTGCGCGAAATGTCCATGGAAGCACGCCTGACTCTGTGCAACATGACCATCGAGGCGGGCGCCAGAGCGGGGCTTGTGGCTCCGGATGAGAAGACTTACGAGTACCTGCGGGGCCGTCCTTACGCA
>CAZSTM010000599.1:0-2484 GCA_964609635.1 uncultured Gemmatimonadales bacterium | reverse complement strand
CCGCGACAGCCGCAGGCTGCCCTATGGTTTGGGCCTGCATACTTATTTCGATTACCTGGGTTCGCGAACTGAAACCTATGTCTGTGTGCCTGCCGAACAGCAGATGGGACTGATGAATCTGGTGCCTACCGGGTCTCTGGAAAAACTCGAGGGAAGCCCTTTCGACCTGCGCCAATCCAAGCCGGTGGGAAACCTGGCCCTGGATAATGTTTATTTCGGCATGACCCCCCAGCGGCCGGCTTATATCGAGTACCGGCAGGCAAGAGTCAGACTCACCCTCACGGCCTCCAGGGAATTCACCCACCTGATAGTCTGGAACAACCTGGAGAATCCTTTTTTCTGTGTCGAGAATATGACCTGCTCGCCGGATGTTTACAATCTTTATGCCCGCGGCTTCGAGGAGGAATCGCACCTTCTGATCGTACCCCCGCAAGCGGCAAGCAAGGGCTGGATACATTATCTTATCGAGCCGCTGGAATAAGGATTTTTCCCGCCTTTTTCCCCTTAAAAATTGATCCCCACAAAAAATGCCGGATCGAGTTCCTGCTGGAACTCGATCCGGCATCAATTCAAGTTGTCGGCTGATTTTTCAAGTCTAGGCTATTTAATATAATCACGCTCTCCAGGGGCGCTCTCTTTTAATATCGCCGGAGAGCACATCCAGGGCCAGGTTTACATCCTCCACGATCTGAAAATCATACATGCCGACACAGATAAAATCAGCGCCGTTTTCAAAAGCGAAGGGGAATCCCACCTCAGGATGGATAGCGCCCGCAGCCAATATCTTATAAGCAATCCAGGGCTGTTCCAGTTGATTCATGTACCGGATGGTTTCTTCCGGGTTGGTGCACCAGATATTATCTTTTTCTTCCTCGGGAGTCGCGGACCAGTAATTGGTATGGTGCAGGGTTTTCACCCAGAAATCCGGTTCCAGGCCGTATTCCACACATCCCTTGACCGTCTCCAATAAATGCCCCCCGATGCCCGCGGGCAGCCCGTTGCGCCTGATCAATTCCAGCGCCTGGGCTATAACGTCCAATTTTCCTTCCGAGACCAACGTGTCGGCAATCCCGCCGTGCACGTAACATGCATGAGCGCCGCTGTCAATGGAAACCTTGATCCCTTCTATCACGTCATTCTTATACCCACAATCCGAGATAAACTGTATTTTCCCCTTCTCCTTCCTCCAGTATTCATTGATTACTCTGCATAATTGAGGATTGGTTAAAATGGTGTTTATCCCGCATTTTTCGGCCAGCTGAAAGGTTTCGAACACTTTCTGGTCGTGGTGATAGGCTTTGACCAGCTTGGATACGTAGATCAAATCTCTGGCGTGGGCCCAGCCTCCGATCAGATTCCCGCCTAAGATCATTCTGCTCAGCTTGAGATCGCCGATTTGCCCGAACGGCAACTGGCCTTTCAAGTCCTTTAAACTGGCAAAATGAAAAGTCTTGATTGTCGCGCTGGTAATTACATCCGTCTGCTCCTCCGCCGCGGCCAATAAATGCCTCTCTTCGAAACTCTCCCATCCCCGCTTTTTCAGCACAAAATAGACAAAAGCGCCTAAAACCGGCAGACTGATCAGGTTTTTAAGTATTTCTCTGCGATCAAGCGAAACCACCTGCTCCGGTTGTGTTTCAATATCCTGAACCGCGGAATCCGGCTCCAGGCTGTCTATCTTTTTACCCTTAATCGCTATAAGCTTAATCAATCTATCCAATCCCCAGTGCGAAGCAGAAGGGAAAATGACCAATACACACAGGGCCAACAATTCGACCAGGTTTTTATCGACGATTAAATAATTCCCCTCGGCGAACATTCCATAGTTCAACTCGACCAAAGGAGGATTGGCGACATAATAAAGCAGCAGGAGAATTATACCGGAAACGCCGGCAATACGGGTGAAACACCCGAAGAAAAGCCCCAGGCCTATAAGAATCAAACCCCAGATGTTTAATAAATCCACGATTGCCAGAACACTCGGGGTCGACAGGACCCAGCTGAATAACCCGGAAAAGATCCACTTTGATCCCGCCAGATAACCCGCGCAAGACCAGGTCGGGTCAAATAATTTTACGACTCCCTCATAAAGAAAATGCCAGCCGATGGCTACCCGCAGCAGAAACAACACAGACAACTTAAAAGTCGATAAACCCGTTAACTCACCGGCCTGATTCATCCTGCTTTGCGCCATGATCCGATCTCCTTTCAAACAAGATTAAACATGTTGGAATTTGCGGATGTTTTTTTCGGACTACAGTTGTACTTTAAAAATATAGTCATACTTACCGGTTTAAATCAATTGATATTTTGCTTTTCTCGACCTGTGATGCATTTTTCCTTAATCTCCACAATATTAAAGCGTAAAGTGTAAAGGCCTGCCCTTCAATCATTCCAAATTGCGAGGCTCAACAGTTATTCAGTGCTCCACGATGCGGCTCACCCGGAAGTTGTCGTAGATCGAATGGGTGCTCCAGATGCGCA
>CAZSTM010000598.1:933-2498 GCA_964609635.1 uncultured Gemmatimonadales bacterium | reverse complement strand
GTGTAAGACACTCTTTTTAGAGATAATCGCCTTGTTTATGAATAATCCGGGTTAATCGGCCTGAGGCAGAAAAGACCCTTAAAGCATTGGACATTATCGAGAACGGTCTTTTCAACTCGTGGTTGGAATGTTATATTTAATTAGTGTGCCTGCTTTCTGATTGAGAAAAAATTCTTGAACTTTCTTTGTGGGTTCAAGGATCGATTCAAGTTTTTTTGCATTGGAGGAAATTGACAATGTGGGATTACAGCGAACAGGTCATGGAGCATTTCCGCAACCCGCGAAACGTTGGTTATATAAAAGATCCCGATGGAGAGGGGGAAGTGGGTTCAATGGCCTGCGGGGATGTGATGAGGCTGATGTTCAAACTGGATGACCAGGGACGGATAGCAGAAGCCAAGTTCCAGACCTTCGGCTGCGGAAGCGCCATAGCTTCCGCTTCCGTACTCACCGAACTGATAAAAGGCAAGACCCTTGAGGAAGTTGAGAAGATAAGCAACCAGGACATCGTGGATTACCTGGGCGGGCTGCCGGAGCAGAAAATGCACTGTTCGGTGATGGGCCGGGAGGCCCTCGAGGCCGCCATGGAGAACTTTCGCACCGGAGCCGTTTCCAGGCGAAAGCTGGAGGGCCGGGTAGTCTGTGTCTGCTTTGGGGTGACCGAGAACTCCATCAGATCTGCTATTAAAGAGAACGGCCTGACCACCGTGGAGCAAGTGACCAACTACACCAAGGCGGGTGGAGGCTGTGGAGGCTGCAGGGAGGAAATCGAGGAGATTCTCAACGATATGAACCTTCCGAAGCCTGAGGTGAAACAGGAAGAGAAACCGGCTGAACCCGAGCCTGCGCCGAAGAAACTGACCACCCTTCAAAAAGTAAAGCTGGTGGAAGAGGTAATAGAAAAGGAAATACGGCCGGAGCTTAAAAAACACGGCGGCGACCTGGAGCTGGTGGATATCGACGGCAACAATGTGGTAGTTAAGCTCCAGGGTGCGTGCTCCGGCTGCGAGATGACCTGGTTTACGCTGAAAGGCTTGATAGAGTCCAAGTTGCGCGAGAAGGTTTCGGACGAACTGGTAGCCGTGGAGGATAAATGAACCGGGTGGTTTACCTGGACAACAACGCAACGACCATGGTGGCCCCGGAAGTGTTCGAGGCCATGAAACCCTTCCTTACCGACAGGTATGGCAATCCCTCGAGTTTTCACGCCTTCGGCGGAAAAATACGCAAAGATATCGACCGGGCCAGGGAACAGGTGGCGCAGATGCTGTGCGCAGCGCCGGAGGAGATCGTTTTCACCGGCTGCGGCACGGAAAGCGACAACGCAGCCATACACGGCGCCCTGGAACTGGCCGGTCCTGACAAGAGACACGTAATAATCACCAGGATCGAGCACGAGGCCGTGCTCCAGGTAGGGCAATACCTGAAGCAGAAAGGGTACCGGGTCACCGAGCTCCCGGTGGACCGCAGCGGTACCCTGGACCTGAATCTGCTGGATCATTCCATCACGGCTGACACCGCCGTGGTGAGTGTCATGTGGGCCAACAATGAGACAGGCGTGATTT
>CAZSTM010000598.1:0-923 GCA_964609635.1 uncultured Gemmatimonadales bacterium | reverse complement strand
AGATCGCAAAGATAGTTAAGTCGAAAGACGTGTTTTTTCACACGGATGCGGTCCAGGCCGGAGGGAAGATGCCCATCGACCTGGGCAAAGTGCCGGCCGATTTCCTTTCTCTTTCCGGCCACAAGTTTCATGCGCCCAAAGGCGTGGGAGTCCTGTTTGTGCGCAAAGGAATCAAGCTGCCACCCTTCATCCGCGGCGGGCACCAGGAGAACGGCATGCGGGCCGGCACAGAGAATGTTGCCGGCATAGTGGGCCTGGGAGTAGCGGCGGAGCTTGCAGTAAAGACACTATTCGAGGATGCCGAGCGTGAAGGCAGACTTCGGGACAAATTAGAGAAAGGCATACTGGAAACCTGCGCTGACGTGCATGTCAACGGCGCAAACCGGCTGCCCAACACTCTGAATGTGAGCTTCGAGTTCGTGGAGAGCGAGGCCATCCTGCTGATGTTGAACGACCTGGGAATCTGCACTTCCTCCGGCTCGGCCTGCACCACCGGCAATCTCGAGCCCTCGCACGTACTGCGCGCCATGGGCATTTCCAACATGCTGGCCTACGGTTCTATCCGTTTCAGCCTCAGCCGTTATACCACCGAAGAGGAAATCGATTACGTGCTGGACAATCTTCCGCCGATCATCGAAAAACTGCGCAAGATCTCTCCTTTCGTGCAGAAAATATCCTGATCTCTGTTCCCTCGCTCCGGGTCGTTCAGGCTTGTAAGACTCGGCGTTTTGCTACCTCCCCGGATTCAGATGGGCTGACATGCCGGAGTTGCCGGAAGTAGAAACCGTGGTGCGCCAGCTCGCACCTTTTTTGCTGGACCGAAAAGTCTCCAGCCTGGAGATCCTCGACCCCAGGCTGGAAGAATCGGAAAAGACAAAGGTTCGCAGCCGCACCATCCTCGAGGTTTCCAGGATGGGCAAGCG
>CAZSTM010000597.1:0-2500 GCA_964609635.1 uncultured Gemmatimonadales bacterium | reverse complement strand
GACGGGTCTTTGGGGCTTAAAGTTAAACTTTATGAACCAGAACAGGGAGCCGGCCCCCTTGCCATCTCCACCATTCTGGCTACAACCCTGCCTGCCGGAAGCGAAATCTACCGGGAAAACAAGCTGCAGCCCTCGACGGAGTTCATTTTAGGCTGGGCCATATCTGAACGAGTCGGGCTTTCCACCAGTCTTTATTATGCTTTGGCCAGCCAGGGAGGCGATCAATATAACCAGTTCGCAGGCGGTGTCTCCCTGGGGTTTTCACTCTCCAAGCGTACTGCCTGCTTTCTGGAATGTTATGGGGTCTCGGTTGAAAGCGGTTACGGCCGGAATACCGGTTATTTCGACGGTGGTTTTACATATTTGATCAACGACAACTGCCAGGCGGATATACATTCGGGCGTGGGTTTGAACGATGAAAACCCGAACTACTTTATAGGTGTCGGGCTGTCTTACAATTTCGGCTTGAAATAGTAACTGCACCACTCAGGTTTCATTTTCAACCTTAACCAGGTTCTCCGGCAATGGCTACCGACGAGTTGGAGGCATCCACAGTTTGCGAGAGTTTAGCTCGAAGAGAATTCTTGAAACTCATGCAACTAATGGCAATTGGAACAAGCGCAGGAGTCTGTCTTGGTCAAATGCCGGAACCGGCCCAAGCTGCGACTCGAAAAGAAGAGGATAACCCTATGGAAGACAAACTGGTGGTACTCTGGACAAGCGGGGACAGGGATGTCGCCCTGAAAATGGTTTTCATGTATACCTTTAATGCCAAGAAAAACGGCTGGTGGAAAGAGATAACCCTGATAGTCTGGGGACCGTCGTCCAAGCTTCTTTCTCACGATAAGGATTTGCAGGAATATATAGCAAAGATGAAAGAAGTCGGCGTGATTATAAGAGCCTGTAAGGCCTGCTCGGACAGCTATGGTGTTTCCAGGAGTCTGGAAAAGCTCGGCATCTCGGTGGAGTACATGGGGGTGCCGCTTAGCGAGATGTTGAAAGAGGGCCGGAAAGTGGTGACTTTTTAGTTTGGACACTGTTTCAAGTCTCTAACCATGAGCGCACCGGCAGGCAGCATTTTCACCACGGTTTTCTTGACGGGAATATACAATGTGAGGTAGAATAGTTAGTATCTCCGTTTTTTCTGCATTATCCGGGACTCCTAAAAGAAGGTCTAAAGGTTTTGTCTAGTGCTTTGACATTTTAGAAATGCATAGTAACTTGCACAGTTGAAATGATTGAGAATGTCGAGCCTGCAAACAACAGGCTATAGGCTGGAGGGTGCAGGGGTACAAAATCAAACCTGCAAAGAATAGTTTACAATCTATATCCTATAAAAAGGTTAAAATTTGGGGATAGCAACCCTATAGCCCACAGCCTTTAAATTAAGTCCACAGCCTATAGCCTTCAGCCTACAGCCTAAATAGGAATAGGTTGGGAAAAAAGACTAAACCATGTAAATCAAACTTGTCATTGCACTAGTTTGTAGATGGGAGACTGATAATCAAGCTGATCTTGGTTCTTTTAAGAGGGGGAAAATACCAGGAATCAGTTAAGGCTTTCGACAGAGCTCCAGAATCCGGATAGACTTTAATAGACGATCCTCACATTTGTTTGCCACTTTCAAGAAAAAGAGGTGCAAATGCCTGGTCCGATGAAAGTATTTAAAAAGGGAGAGGTGATTTTTACAGAAGGCAGCAAGGGTAATACTTTTTATTTCATTGAAAAGGGAAGTGTGGAGGCAAGCTGTATTATTGCCGGAAAGAAAACCGTGGTGGACCATCTTTCGAAAGGCCAGATCTTTGGAGAGTACGCGCTGTTGAGAGGAGCCAAGAATACCAGAAGCGCCACGATCAAGGTACTCGAGGATACCTTGTTGATCGAGATCGACAGGGCATATCTGAGAAAAATGCTCAAAGATGTGCCTCCGTATATATTAGCTTCCTTAAAAAGCCTGGTCACCAAGCTTATCAAGATGGAAAAAGCCTATTTCAAGCTGCAAAAACAGTATCAGGACCTTCACCTGAGTCTTCTGGCGGAAATAATCTTTAAGCAGGAGGAGTCCTTTTTAAGGAACTTCCCGAGATATCTGAAGAAATACCCTCCTAAACAACGAAAAGAGATGCTGGGTTACCTGGAAAGCATGGTGAAAGCCTGTCGAAAAAAATAAAAAATCCGGCAGGAACCTCCATCGTGCTGCGACATCACCCGGGAGCCATAGGTGCCCGATATTTGTTCAAAAGCAGTAAGATTTTTAAGACATATGCAGCCACGGGTTTTCCACCGGAATTCTACACCGGGTCTTTCGACAGGATTTTGGTGATACTAATGATGAAAGCCGGTTCAAAGGATGCTAACCGGAGCGCTAAAGGGATGAAGTAATGGACAAGAACAAAGGTTCACAAAAAAGCCTGTTTCACACCATGCTGAAACCGTGCATGTGCTTGTCATATTCTATCCTGTTTGCCGTGGTTTTGCTTGTCGGGATTGTGAAGGTTTT
>CAZSTM010000596.1:0-2505 GCA_964609635.1 uncultured Gemmatimonadales bacterium | reverse complement strand
CCTTGACCAATGCGGCGCGCGGTATCACCAGCAAGAGCTTCGACCTGCGAGTGGGCAAGACTTTCAGCCTGGGACAGCGCAGGAAAATAAATGTGTTCGCAGATATAACCAATCTGTTCTACAACCGTGGCTTCCGCGCGATGTACAATCCGGGCGCGATCAAGAGCATCGATGAGGAGATTGTCTCCCTGGAGAAGCGCCGGCCCGACCCGATAGCGGCCAAGATCACCTGGCTGCCGATTCTCGTCGATTCCGCTGATGAGGAAAATTACTGGTGGATGCGTCAGCATGACCTCGATCAGGACGGGTTAATCACCGGCGATGAGTGGCGAATCATGAAGGTGCTGGATCACGTAATGAGATATGAACCGGACGGCAGCGCCCGCTGGATCCGTTTCGGTATCGATTACTCATTCTGATCTTTCCACTCGTGATACCGCGCGATGCTCTCAAAGTTTTATGAAACTTTGAATCAGAGTGCGGGATCCTGCCATGGAGGTATGATGACGTTAGCGAAAAATAAATATGTCTTCTGGGTTTTGATGCTGCTTTCCCTGTTCCTCGCGGCAGTGGCGCAAGCCACCACGCAAGGCACAGGAGCAGGCCCGGAAGATATTTACGGGGGAAGCGCGGCAAACAAGAACTACTGCACTCCCTACCATATACTCCAGCCCGGAGAGGTTACGGACACAAAATACGAATTCAAGCGTCCGGCGGACATCCGGTTTCTGGACAAGGAACATTACCAGTACTGGACGAAAGGGAACAACATCTCCCGATCGGTCACTATCGATGGACTGCACGTTCAGGTAACCGACTGGCAGCAGGGCGCTATCGGTGCCGAATTTCCACGCGGCAGCTCTTTCGGTATCTTTCGCAGCTCTTCCCTGACCATGACTTGTTTCGGCGAGTTTAACGGCAGGGAACCGAAAGATACGCTTATCACCAAGTATATCGGGGGCTCTCAGATGGGCGGCAAGATCCCCGAGGACCAGAGCTACCGCAACGACCTGGACTACGTGGACAAGATGGGCAACACCTGGGGCGTTCACGTGAGCACCCGGGAGGGGGACCTGGCCGACTGGCCCGACGAGTTCTGCGATGAGAACGGCGAGCCTATTGTCAAGAGCGATGAGGATGTGGTGATCGTACACGCGCCTATGGGCTATGCTATCTGGCCGGTCAACGGCACCACCTGGCGAGATGGATTCAAGGGCGGATACAGCCCGTACGACTGCTCATCTATTCCTTTCCTCGAATATCAGGAAAGGATAATGTCGTTCGGCGGCAGCGCGACCCAGGATATCATGTTCCATGAGTTCAAGCTGGTGAACAAGAGCCAGTACCACACCATGCCGGGCATCGGGCCCTACGACATCGAGGGATTCCACCTGGGTCGTCATGCTTACTCCGCCACGTTGGGAGATGAAAGCAACCCCCAGCGCTGGGCCTGGGTGGACAGTATCCGCATGTTTTTTACCTACGAGGAGTCGTTCACCGATGCGGCCATGGACGGCTGGACTCCGATGCTGGGTTTTACCACCCTCAAGTCTATGCCCATGATCGACCCCGCGACCGGGGATTCGATCGAGGCTCCCCTGGCTACGGTGAGCTATAGTTACGGCCGAAACGGCGAGGGTACCTGGGGCTCGTGGACCGGCAACGCCGGGGCTCCCGGTGGAAAGAAGTACATGGTCAACACCGGATTGCCCGAATACCAGTACATTCAAGACCCGGAGCGCCTGCCCGAACACAAGGGCACTATGATCCCGGATATCTCGGATTTTGCGATAGGTGGCGGCGGCCAGCCTTGCTCCATTTTCGGGACTCACGATATTACTCTCTGCCCGGGAGAGGCGACCTATTTTACCGACGCCATAGTCTGCGCCTTTCCTCAAGGCTCAGACCCACCCTCCCTGGCCACTACTTCGGAAGGGCTGATGATAGCGGCCGGCAAGCTGTTTTCCAAAGCCATGATGGCCCATACCCTTTATCCCGATTTCAAGATGGCCAAGGCCCCGATACCGCCGAATGTCAAGCTCATCCCCGGCGACCACCAGGTCACCATTACCTGGGACAACGTATCCTTCTACAGCCGGGACGACTTCTACGACGTGCTGGCAGGCCAGAATAATCTCAACCCGGACCCCAGGTATTCGTACCGCGAGTACGATTTCGAGGGCTACCGCCTCTACCGCTCCTCCAGCGGCCAGGTGGATGACGCGGTTCTCCTGGCCCAGTTCGACCTGAGAAACGGGGTCACCCTGGAAGACGGTATCATGCCCAAAATGACCAAGATAATTGTCGACGGCCAGGAGATAGAAGTGCCCTCGGAGACCTTTTACGATACCTTGGGAATCTCGGAATACGACCCCGATAACGGTGCTAATTTCGGACTGGGCACCGACACCGGCTTACGCTTCTCCTTTGTGGACCGCTGGGAGGAGCGGGGCGAGTACGGCAAGAAACCGGCCAGGGCGCACCGTTTGACCAACGGCTTCCGCT
>CAZSTM010000595.1:0-2538 GCA_964609635.1 uncultured Gemmatimonadales bacterium | reverse complement strand
CAATTGATCGAACTGTCCCCGGGCATGCAGCTGTCTGATTATATTCAATGACCCTTGCCAGATATTCTTGATCGAGTCCGTCCGAACATCTCCGGCGATAAACCGGCCGTCTACGTCAACTGCGCACAGACATACTCTGCCGTCACTAAGGATCGACATTGTCTGCATCGCCCAGTGGCAGGGCCACCTGTCTTCCTGGCCGACTTTGAAATGAGAGGTTTCAACCAGGCCCGCCCAGCTGACTTTGGGACGAATCTTGACAGTTGCGCCCTGCTCCTGCCAGAATTGGATGAATTCTTCCTTCTCGTGAGTATTAATGTCCATCTCCACAAACTGAACAAACGGCCTGGCATGTTCAACCCCGAACTGCCTGCGTAGCTCGATAAAATCCTTGATTCTGTTTACCGTCTGCTGATAATCGCCGCCAACTCTCGTTTTGGCATAGGTCTCCGGGCTGAATGCATCGATACCGAAATAGATCGCATCCAGGCCGGAACTGATCAGCCCTTCGGCCATTTTCCGGGTGAGCAGGTTGCCGTTGGAATTCAGAACCACGTCTGTCAGCCCCTTGCTCTTGGCATACTCGATCAGCGGAAACAGTTTTTCTTTCAGGATCATGGCTTCGCCGAAAAATACCAGCCAGACCCTGGTGTCTTTATTTTCTCCGGCAATCTCGTCAATGCATTTCCTGAATATATCCATACTCATAATGCCCTTTTGCCGCTTCATATCCTTGTGCCCGCACATCGAACACATGAGGTTGCAGTAGCTGATGGAATCCAGCAGCACTACTTTAGGGAAATCCCCGGAATCACTGAGTCTCTCTTCAGTGAATAATTTCTTTTGATCGATCATTCCGGCCCTGTCTTCTCTTGAGGGAATTGTCTATTGTGAATAATCGAATCGCTGCAAAAACTATTCCTTAATCTTGAACAATTTAGCCGCCTGGATTCGCAGGGAACATGCCGGTAGTCAAAGTTCTCGGCCGCCTGCCTGATCGCGGCACCGTCTGTTCGCTAAAAGTTTTTCTCCCCGTCACCGGGAACCGGGAGGGCTACCGGCCTCCTTCTGCAATACTCCGTCGGAGTTTCCGCTTCTGCGGTAAACCAGAAAGAATATTAAACCCGGAAAACTCACCATGGCAGCAATGATCCTGTACACTAAAAAGAGGTGCGCTCCGAAATCCATGCCCTCTACTAACCAGAGTTCGGCGCTTACGAATTCGATCCAGCCGATATTGCCCGGAGTAATCGGTATCAAGGCAAGGAACATCACCAGAGCGATGAACTGGTAAGTTCGAAAGAACCCTGCGCTGGCCAGATATATCTGGGCAATTGAATACACAGCTGTAATAGCAGCCAAGTGCCCCAATATACTTATCGCTAAAGCCAGTAGGAACAGGTTCTTTTTTTTAACCAGCATGGGCATCGCCTCAAACATCCGGATAACCGGCAGGATATAGGCAGGGACGCCCCTTTTTTCCCATTTGGAAATCTTCCAGTCGGTCCTGTAGAGGACAACAACAACGAATAATCCTATTGCTGCTGAAATTATCAATACGCAGCTCAGGATATACCTGTCCAGGGTTTTCAGGGAAGTAATGGAAAGCAAGAAAACTAAAATCACCAGTGCGGTTACGCCGGCCAGCCTGTCAATTACCACTGCCCCTGCGTTCCTGGCGCCGGTCGTGCTGTCGTATCGGGCAAAATAGTAAGCTCTGGCGATATCCCCGCCACAGCTTCCCGGCAGGAAGTTATTGAAAAAGTATCCTATATAATTAATACGAAAAACAGTCCAGAAACGCAAACCGGGGATAAAGTAACGTTGCAAAACCAGAGTGCGCAGAGCTAGAAGCAACTGAGTAACGACAAGCATCAGGACTGATAGAGCAATAAACGGAGCCTTTTGAAAACTCACCAGTTGCCAAAACGCTCTGTCGAATGTTCCGCTTCTGGTGAGAAAGATAATCAGGGCAGCAGCAAGAAGAAGCTTCAGCAGAAAAACAATCCGTTTTGCCTTATTTCCTAAGTCACCCTTCAATTTTATCAGTTGACCTTATCAATTAAATATAAATTCCCGATATCGTAAATTCACTCAGAGAGAATATCTTTCCACTCGGAAGCATCAAACTGGCAGATTTTACCCGCGCTTTTGTGCTGCCGCAGACCCAATACCCTCCATTTGAACCAGAAATAAAAAATATCTCTCAGAGCCTCGAAAATGGCTTTCGGCCTGGTGCCCTTGGCAACACCTTTCTTTCGAGGTGTGAAATGGATCGGAACCTCTTTTATCCGGGCGCCTTTCCAGTAGCATTTGATAATACATTCCGGGTTCGAGAATGCACTGGCTGATTCCAATTCAACACTTTGGATAAACTCGCGGGGAAAGATCGACACGTTCTGAAAGTCGGACAAGTTTACCCCAAAGAGGAACCTTACCAGAAGATAATTGGAAACTGATATGAAACCCTTTACCAGATTATCAGAGCGCTCGTCAAGCTCCACCCCCTTTAGCCAGGGGAGCCTGGCAAAGTATCCT
>CAZSTM010000594.1:0-2539 GCA_964609635.1 uncultured Gemmatimonadales bacterium | reverse complement strand
TTAAGGGAAATCTCCGTTTTCCCCTTGACTTAACTTATCATGGATGTCCCTACACCCAGGAGACCTTGAAATCCTCTGATAATTCTTGCCATCCGTAATCCTGCGTCTAGGGTCCGCCGGGACGTTTGCGGCAGGTTTGTCCTGTCGATATTATTCAGCCCCGTTGCTGCACTGTGGACCGGGAGACCGTCTAACGCCCGCCTTCATGATTAAACGGCACGTTTACTTCCAGTGGCCCCGCTCGACCCCCGGTTTGCCCCGGAAACCTCCAGGCTCCAGGCCGATCCTCAGGAGTTCGCGGTACATGATCAGGTGTGTATCCAGGATGCCGTCATGATCTATCGCCCACTCCAGGCTGTCCGAGCAGCCGTGGGGCCCCTCGAAAGTCATGCACATGGCTCCGGAGACATGGTAAATCGCATCGGTCAGTCCCATAGCCCAGAAGCCCTGGGAGTCCTCCGGCGAGCGGGTGAAATGGCATGGAGGGACTCCCTCTTTTTTCATCACTTCCAGGTAGCGGTCGGCGATCTGTTTGCTTCTGGTCCTCATGGCCGGCGGCACGAAATCGCACAACAGAAACTCGCCGCGCTCCTCGTGCGAGTGGACGTTGACCACGAAGTCCGGGGCTTCCAGTTTGGCCAGGCGCAGGATGGCCCGGGTCTCCTCGGCCATGGGAAAAAACATGTCGTCGCACTGGATATTGACCCCCTGGTCGTTGAAATAGCCGCCCAGGAAACCGATATCGTTCACCATGGGATGGAACTCTTTCACCCAGGGCCAGTTGTAGAGTTTTCCGGCGGCGGTGGTGCCCTGGCCGTAATAATGCATGGTGTCGGCCGGCAGGCCGAGAAAGCTGTTTTTCGGCACCCGGGCCCGGCCGTCCGGGTTGCAGCACGGCAGGATAACCAGGCGGTACCTGTCGGCCTTACCGGCCAGCTCTTCCCAGGCGCGGCCGCGAAAATCCCTGCCGGTCTCCATTATGCGGATCAGGTTCAGCGCTCCGACCACTGTCTCCAGCTCGGCCCCGTGCACCCCGGCGATCACCATCAGCACCGGCTTGGCTCCGGGAGACCTGCGGGCGAAAGCCTCCGGGTGATGGCTCAGGGCTGCGGAAGCGAAATTGGCCGTGCGCCGGTACGGGTCCATCACACCGTAGCTGACCGAATATACCGGCCGCCCACCGGGAGATAGCGCCTCCAGTTTCACCGTGCCCTTTCTTACCGAGCGGACTACCGCCTCGACATCCTCGGGGCGGGATTTGAAAAACTCCGGTACCGTTTCGGCAAAAGCTCCGGACGCCGTGATGAAAACTATTAAATATGAAACTGCTAACTTAGAGATCCCGCAAAGCATGGGCCACCTCCGGCGTACCGGGTGAAAAGTACAGGTCACAGTTACAGGGAAGACAGTAATCGAGGGTTAAGGCCTGTTTATTGCAAAAAAAGGATGCCTCAGAAGACGAAAACTATTATACTTTTAATTTCAAGCCAGTTATCTGAATACCGGCTCAAAGACCTTCTCATTTTCGCAAATCCCGGTTGCAATAATGAGAATGCTCCCCGGGATCGAGATAGAGATCCCGGATGCAGGCGCGGCGCATCTGCCTTACCAGAGAAAACTTTCCATTTCACCTGAAGAATGTCAATAGATTAATTTGCCACCCAACAGCTCGAGGAGATTTAAATGGCAGCGACTTTCGGAAAGGTTACAGCGATATGTCTCAGCCTTATCCTGTTTCCCGTGTCCGGTTTCGCACCGTTGAGGGCTGCGGATTTTGACGTGGAAACGGTGTCTCTGGATCAGGGGCGCATGGAGCGCTACCTGGCGGCCGAGGCCGAGAGACTTGCGCAGGAAGCCTGGCAGCGGATCGGCTCGAAAGAAAAGCTCGAGGCCCAAAGGGAAAAATTACGCAAGGAGTTCCTTTTTATGATAGGTCTCGACCCCCTGCCGGAGCGGACCCCGCTGAGAGCGACCAAGGTACGTACCGTGGATCGTAAGGAATACAGCATCGAAGTTTTTCACTACCAGAGCCTGCCGGGATTCTATGTTACCGCCAACCTCTACAAGCCGAAAGAGGGGAAAGGGCCTTTTCCCGCGGTGGTCTGGGGCCCGGGGCATTCGAGCGACACTTACGGGGCCAAGGCGCTTCGACAGAATTACGCCATCCCCTGGGTGCGTAACGGTTACATCTGCCTGGTTGTCGATCCGATCCAGGTGGCGGAAGTATTCGGGGTGCACCGCGGAACCCACGTATGGGATATGCGCGACTGGTACTCGCGCGGTTACTCTCCGATAGGGATCGAGGTCTGGAATGCCATGCGGGCGGTGGACTACCTGCTGGCCCGGCCCGATGTGGACGGGAGCAAGCTGACAATCAACGGGGTTTCCGGCGGGGGACACCTGAGCTGGATGGCCGGCGCTGCGGATGAGCGCTTTACGGTGGTGCAGCCGGTTGCCGGGACATCGAATGTCCTGACCCACATCAGGCGCGATCTTCAGCGCATGCACTGCGACTGCGCCTATTTTATCAATACTTTTC
>CAZSTM010000593.1:759-2543 GCA_964609635.1 uncultured Gemmatimonadales bacterium | reverse complement strand
TGGCTGGGCGCCACTTTCAAGGCAATGGGCATGCTCCAGATTGAGCTTGATTGTCGTCTTCTCATGTCTACCAGTACCGCCTACGCCAGGGGAATTGACAGGACTCTCGTGGGAGTAATAGCCGGCGTGGTGGTTGTCACCGGAGCCATGGCATACAGCAACAGGAGGGCCCTCAAGAAGTGGGCAGGGAGATGGTAAAGCGTATACTTAAGTTTACCGGTTTCACGGTAGCGGTGACCTTGCTGCTGTTCTTAGTGTCTTTTTCTCCGGTATTTGCCGGGAGCCTGGTCGTATCCCCCAGCACCACTGAGCTGGAGGTGTTTCCCGGCACCACCGGCAGGATAGTGCTCTCGGTGGAAAATGGACTGGGACGGAGCTACAATTTCCATTTCTCACCGGGGCAACTTACCGAACCCATGGAAGGCTATGGCAAATTTCCCGACCTCTCCTGGCTCAACCTTATCTCAGGAGACACCCTGCTTGCGCCCGGAGAACGGACATGGGTAACGGCGGAAATTACCGTTCCCGACAATGAAAGCCTGGCAGGACAGAAGTGGGCTGTCAGTATCGATATCTTATGTACCGGCGAGCCCCTGCTGAATGACAGCTCAATCATTCTGGTCACAGTCGGCCAGGCACGTCCGGCACGCCCGGACTGGCTTATCGGTGGCGGCATCATAGCCGTGTCCATGATTGGGGGTGTCCTCTGGACACGGTGGAAGGACAGGCAGATGGCTGAATGGACTACAGGCCTGAAGACCAGACACTGGCTGGAGTAACGGGACACAAACTATGAAACGCAAGGAAAAGGAAAAAGAAGAACGACTCGCCCTGGCTAACACACTTTCCCGGATTGTCCTGACAAGCCCGGATATCATCGAGATGGGGCGGGGATTCGTCTTTGAACTGAAGCAGTTGATGCCGATTAAAGGAGCAGCCATCGGCCTGATTGAGGAATCTAAAAGCTTGTTCCACCTCTTTACCCTGTCGCCCAAAGTCAGTCCAGACCAGGAGCCAGGTGAAAGCATGCCGCTGGATGACACACCAGCCGCCTGGCTTGTTCAGAACAAGAAAGCCCTGCTGGAACCAGACCTTTCAACCGAAAGCCGGTTCTGGACCGGCGATTACTGGCTTAACAAAGGACTAAGGACAATTGCCTATATGCCGCTCTTCTCCGAAGGAATGGTTTTTGGCAGTCTCATCTTTGCCAGCACCCGCCCGCGTGCTTACGGCGAGAGGGAACTGAAGCTGCTTAAATACGCCACGAGCCAGCTGGCGGCACCCATCCGGTATTCCAAACTGTTCGCTCACATCATTGAAGGTCAACAGGACAGCCCGATATCAGACGACTGGATGACACGGACGGAGCATACTCTGCGGGAGCTAACCGAGGCCATCTCCGAGTATGCGCTGCATCTGAAGAGCCACACCGCTGCCATTCAGGGTCTCAGCGAGGCCTCCCAGGAGCTCAAAAGCAGCGCCGCCGAGCAGAACAGGGTCCTCGCCGACCTGGTAAACGCCATCAAACTGTCTCCGTCCCCGTCAGAGCCAGCCACTATCAATAAGCAAGAACTGGCTCCATCGCCTGAGAAGGATACTCACCCCCCGGGCTGCTACCACGACTACCAGCAGCCTGCTCGCACGGAGACCCTGGCCGAGAAGCAACGAAAACTCCTGAAGAAGAGGGGGGCTGGTAGAGAAGGTAGGAGCAGGTCGGCCTACGGTAGACAGCCAAATGGAAAAGATGCTGCGGAGATGCCGTCCAGACCATCTAGGTATAAACG
>CAZSTM010000593.1:0-749 GCA_964609635.1 uncultured Gemmatimonadales bacterium | reverse complement strand
CTTTAGCATTGTACGCATCGAAAAAGACAACCGCCACCTTTCGACCCGTAACCATCTCCGCCGCCGGTAGATTGCGGGCTACGGTAACCTCCTCCAGGTAGACCTTGTGGCTACCGGCAAGCTGTATGGTGGCCGTATAGCTGCCAGCGTCGAAGCCCTTAAGGACTGCTTTGCTCAAACTCATCTCAGTCTACCAGCCTATTTCTTGACATTAAGGAAACCCTCCCCCTTAGTCCCCCTCCCTTTCCAAGGGAGGGGGATGCTGTTTATTAGAGGGGCTTTGCCCCTCTAAAACTCCCTATCTCCTCCACGGCAGTCGTTCCCCTCAAAATCCTGAATTACATATCGACACTATCTTCAGACTATACCCCACCCAGCGAAAGCCGCTGTTCGTATTCTCCGCGTTCCGGAAGATAGGCCAGCGCTATGGCCACTATCCTCCTTTTTGCCTCGCTAAGTCCGGCGCGCGTGTCAGTTATGTCAATAACATCATACAGTTGCTGTCCACAGTTCACCGGAACCCGAATCACACCCCCGACAGATTCCATCCCCGCCTCCCGCAGGTAGGCATCTCCTCTTTCCTCAGCTCGGGTCACGGTGTCGATATTCCTGTCATCCACAAGTATCAGGAGGTCGTGAAGTCTGGCTATCTGGTCCCATGAAAAAGAATCGACAATGATGGCAGTACCACCCACCGTCTCAAAGCCTTCGACGCGGACCCGGTTGAATCCCCAGGCCCCATCCCTATA
>CAZSTM010000592.1:0-2545 GCA_964609635.1 uncultured Gemmatimonadales bacterium | reverse complement strand
GCCTGACGAAGAAATCCGGTCAGGCAATATTTCAATGTCCCTTGGATATATGTAAAAAATTGAAAACTTTTTTCACACTGCTGAGTCTTACTTAAAAAGGACTACTTTCAGCCGTTACTTAATTCTTAACAGGAGTCTCGCGATGAAAAAGTGGTTTATTATAGGAATTATCATTGTTCTGGCAGGTTTGACCACGGCTTTTGTCCTGCGCAACGGGTCCAAGAACGGCAAGGAGCATTTTAAGCGAATCATAATCGAGCAGGGAACCATCGAGGAAAAAGCCCTGGCCGTCGGCAAGATCGGTCCCAAGCACGAGATAGTGGTGAAATCCCAGAACTCCGGATTGGTGGACCAGATGTACGTGGAAGTGGGAGACCGGGTAGCCAGGGGAGAGCCCCTGATGGTGATCAAGCCCGAGCCCACTCCGATGGAGCTGGCCGATATGCGCAGGAACGTGGAACTGGCCGAGCTGAGCGCCAAAAACGCCAAACGAGAGCTGGACCGGGCGGATGATTTATTGAAAAAAGCCCTGGTTTCCCGCCAGGACTACGAGCGCCTGGAGCAGACTTATGAGCAGACCAGGCTTCAGATGCTGCAAGCCCGGGAACGTTTGCAACTTATGGAAAATGGCAAAGCGCAGATAGCCGGCCGGTCGGTGGAAACTCTCATCCGTTCACCGATCAACGGAACCGTGCTGGAAAGGCTGGTTAATTTCGGCGACCCGGTGGTGCCGCTTACCACCTACCAGCCCGGAACGGAGTTGATGAAAATGGCCGACATGAACAACCTGGTTTTCTCCGGCACGGTGGATGAAATCGATGTGGGTAAGCTGGTTGAGGGAATGCCGGCAAATATCTATATCGGCGCTTTGCCCGGAGACACCCTCGAAGGCGAGTTGACTTTTATCAGCCCCAAGAGCAAGGACAAAGAAGGCGCCACGGTGTTTGACATAGAGATAAGAATCATCGACCGCGGCGCGGGAACCCTGCGTGCGGGTTATTCGGCCAATGCGGATGTGTTCCTCAAGAAAAAAGAGGATATTCCCATCCTGCCCGAGCGCCTGGTGATCTTCCGCAACGATTCCACCCTGGTCAAGGTACTCGGCCCGGACAGCACAATCATCGAGAAAGCCATTGCAGTGGGCATGTCGGACGGGCTGAATATCGAGGTGGTCGAGGGGCTGGCCCTGGGTGACGAGGTGATCGAGGAGCCGCCGAAAGAGATCAAGTGAGCGGCGAGGTCGAGTTTTTCGCCGCGATTTAGCCATAGTTACCGCCTCTGAACGCCAATTCACATTTTCTTAGGATAAAGACCTCAAGCCGATGTATTACCTTAAACTTATCGGACAGTTCTACCAGGACATGCGGCACCAGAAGCTGAGGACCTTCCTTACGGTTTTCGGTATCTGCTGGGGTACGATTGCGGTGGTGCTGCTGCTGGCTTTCGGCGTGGGGCTCAAGGCCCAGGCAATGAAGAGTTTTCACGGGATGGGAGAGAACATCTGCATCGCCTGGCCCGGTAAGACTACTAAAGCTTACCGGGGGATGGGTACGGGACGGCAGATAAATGTCGTGGAAGAGGATATGGAATTTCTCAGACAGAGAATTCCTGAGCTTGCCATGATCAGCGCCGAGTACCACACCAACGGAGTGAGGATAACCTATAAGGATAAGAGTGGCAGATACAGCCTGGGTGGGGCACATCCGGATTTTTGCGAGTTGCGGAATTATATACCCGAAGCAGGAGGCCGTTTTATCAACCGGCTGGATCAGGAACATAGTCGCCGGGTTCTTTTTCTGGGTACCAAGATACGTGACAAGCTGTTCGGCGAGGGTTCCAACCCGGTGGGCAAGACCGTTCTGCTGAAAGGGACCCCTTTCAGGGTCATAGGCGTTCTCAAGGATAAGATCCAGAACAGCAACTACGCCGGCTCCGATGCTTGGCTGTGCATGATTCCTTCGACTACTTTCAGAACCATGTTTGGCCGCAGATATATTACCAACATGGTCTACCGGGCCAAGGACCCGACCCAGACCGAAAGTGCGATCAAGGCCATCAGCCGCGAGCTCGGACGAAAATACCGGTTCGACCCCGAGGACAAGGGAGTCCTCGACCCCTGGGATACCACCAAAGGGGCGCGCTTTATGGGATATTTTTTCATGGCCTTCAATTCTTTTCTGGGCCTGACCGGATTTTTTACCCTGCTGGTAGGCGGAATCGGGGTGGCCAATATCATGTACGTGGTGGTTCGCGAAAGACGTCGGGAAGTGGGGATCAAGATGGCCCTTGGAGCCAGGCGGTCCACAATTCTGGCGCAGTTCATGATCGAGGCCTGCATTATTATTTCACTGGGCGGTGTTATCGGATTTGCCGTTTCGACATCGATAGTTCAAATTTTCCATCTGCCCATGCTGGAATCCTGCACCAAATATATCGGCATACCGACTATCAATCCCCTGGTTGCCCTGGGCACGGTCCTGGTACTCGGCGCAGTAGGATTCGCTGCAGGCTACGCACCGGCACGCCGGGCGGCCGGGATGGACCC
>CAZSTM010000591.1:0-2553 GCA_964609635.1 uncultured Gemmatimonadales bacterium | reverse complement strand
TCCTGAGAGAATCGAGTTCGGCCTGCACAGCTTTTGCCCGCCTGAGATAGTCGGCCTTGGCCCGGGCGGTTGTGGCAACCGTCACCTGGTGATACCTCACCGGTGAGCAGGCGAAAAGTCCCACTTTGCCGTCCTGATATCGATCATCAGTCACCTCGAACACCTTCCTGCCGTCAAGGTAACAGCGGATCAGCCGACCGTAGGCCTCGACCCGCATCAGGCAGGGCCGGGTTCGATCGGCAAGAAGCCGGGTAGAGGCCAGCTCGTGCCAGCCGTCGGTGCGAAAGCCCTTTTCCCCGTCACGGTAGCGTAAAGTAAGACTGTCGCCAGGGCCGAAAGCGAAAAGGTAGTAGTGCCGTCCATCCTGGTAGCGAAAAATGATCCCGGTTAAATCGGCTGCATCTGCCCGGCTAAAAGGGGTGATCTTCACCTCCAGAGTATAGTCGTCCCACAAGGGATCGCCGCAGCAAAGAATCGGATAGGTAAATTTGTAGGTCCAGGTTTCCTTATTATATCCCTGGTATTCCAGCAGGTGTTCGCCCTCGAGTTCGAATACCTTCCATTCTTTCGGGCCGCGGTTGTTAACGATTTCCCAACCGTCGGTGAATTCGAGCGGCACGTGGTGATATTCCGGAAAACCGCGGGCAGCATACTCGCCGAACGCTCCGGGAGACAGGCGCGAGAAATCCGTATGGTAAAGAAGTGTGTCCCCGGCGGCGCACAGGTTCCCGGCCAGGCAAAATAACAAGGTCGAAATGACTGCGGCTCTCATTTTTCCTCCGGTTGAAATAAGCACTGGTGTTTTCCTTTAGGAACAGGCTTATGGGAAAAGGTCCAGGCTCCGGTCAAATACCCGATCCGAGCCTTTTTTAAGGTCGGTTGAATCTCCAGTTTTCCGGCAGTTGTCCGGGTGATGAAAGTTTTTAATATAAGTTTTGCCCTCTAGCTGTCAACAATTCTCCGGTCAAAAACAGTATTTCAGTAATGCGAAATAACACCGGCGGCTGGAAAGACATTCTCATCTGCGGTGGAGCATGGTTATAAATTAAATATTCACCGCAATAAAAACTTTTATAAAAGAGCCTTGAAATTAATGAAACTATATCGTAGATTGAATAGTTTACTATTGATAATGTCCATTCGTTCGTGAATCAGCGCCTTTTCGTATAAGTATCCGGTGGCGGGATCGATACCCGGGAGTTCCCACATGCTGGTACATACCGACCATCTGATACCCATGATGAAGCTTGAGAAGGATATCGAGCTTAAAGCGGGCAGCTGCCTGATCACCCGTGGGGAACTGGGCGAAGGCCGTTTGACCGAAAAGGTGATCGAGTCCATCCGGAAGTTTTCCGGACAGATCGCGCCGGTGAAGCACAGGGTTTCTATCGAGGATGACAAGTTCGCCCTGGACTATATCAAGAAGGTTCTGGATGAGGACCTTTACCGCATTGCCGAAAGCGTTACTTCAGGCAAGAATTTCCCCAATTTTCTCGCCGATGTGAATCTCCAGGAAAAAGTGATGCGGGTAATGGAGATGCTGTTCTCCAACCCGAACATGATCCACACCATGTATGATGCCAGGTTCAACTCGGAGGGACAAAAAAAGCCCCTGGAGTTGATTCTCGACCACAGCCTCAGGACCGCCCTGCTTTCGGTAGCCCTCGGTCTGCGACTTCGCTGGACCATAATCTCGCTGGTAAGTATCGGCACGGCCGCCCTGCTGCACGACATGGGCATTCTGTGTACCTCGGCCTACGCCAGAATGGGTTCACTCGATGACCTGTCGGCCAGAGGTCTCGAAGCTTTTATCGAGGAGCATCAAGTTCACGGAGCTCGCCTGGTAAAGGAGCGGCAGCTCGGCATAAGTCCCTTCCAGAAAGACGAGGTCTTCCACATTGTAGCCAACCATCACCGTGCGGACCCCGGAGACACAAAGAACAAGAACACCCTGCTGTTCCATTTTGCCGACCTGGTGGATGAGATGATCTCGCATCTGCCGCACGGGGTGCGCTATAATTTAACCGGATCCCAGCTCGAAACCCTCGGCAAGCGTTACAGCCGGCGGTGCGGCCTGGTCAATGTGCTGACAGGTCTTACCAGGCTCTACAAACGTCAGGGCGGCCTGGCCTGGGAGATAGTCTCAAACCTGGCCGGCCTGTTCAAAATGGAAGGACTGCTGGCGGGCGATTTCGAGGAAAAGCTGCAAGAGATTATCGGTTTGTGCCCTCTGGATTGTGCCCGGCTCAATCCGCCGCTCGAGGGCAGCACCCTGCCGCGGACGGTCTACTGCCTCAAAAGCACCCGGGAGGATTTCTCCTGCGAGCACCTGCTATATGTCAAGGTGCAGGTACAGGCCGAAAACGGTACGATGAAAAACTACCTTAAATGCGGTCTTCTGGGCAAACGCCTGCAGGACCTGACCAGACAAGACAGCGACTGAGGCTGCACGATTCTCCCTTCACTCCGGATGACCCGCCCCCTGCATAATATCCCTAAGCAGCTGAAAAATCTTCTACACCTTAGTTTCTTCCACCACCGAGAAACCGAGCA
>CAZSTM010000590.1:0-2565 GCA_964609635.1 uncultured Gemmatimonadales bacterium | reverse complement strand
ACCCGGAAAAGGCTCACCTCTTATTGAATAGAAAACCCGGGAGGAATAAAAACGCTCCTCCCGGGTTTTTTTCGTCGTTACCGAATAACCCTCCGCTCAACCAGACAGCCTGGCCAGACCTTGCTCGACCCGGTCGAGGGCTTTCTCCAGAGCTTCCAGGGATGCCGCATAGCTTAGGCGCAAGTGATTGTCGGTGCCGAATCCCGCTCCCGGCACCGCGGCGACTTTCATTTCCTCGAGCAGGAAGTTGCAAAGATCCACACTGCCGGATAGAGGCTTGCCGTTGAAACTCTTCCCGTAGTGGGCGCTGAAATCAGGGAAAGCGTAGAAAGCACCCTGCGGACTGACACAGCTTACACCCTCCATGGCGTTGAGGCGGCCCACCAGGTAGCGCCGGCGCTCGTCGAATGCTTTGACCATCATCTCCACGCAATCCTGCGGCCCGGTGATAGCCTCGAGGCTCGCCATCTGCGAGATGGAGCAGGCATTGGATGTTTCCTGGCTCTGCAGCTTGCTCATGGCCTTGATCACTTCCAGCGGGCCTCCGGAATAGCCGATGCGCCAGCCGGTCATTGAATAGGTTTTCGAAACTCCGTTGATGGTGATCGTGCGCTTGAAGACCTCGGGGTTCAGTGCGGCTATCGAGTGATGAGTGGCGCCGTCGTAAAGGATCTTTTCATAGATTTCATCGCTGATCACATAAATGGAGGTTTGGGCGAGCACCTCAGCCAGGGCTTCGAGCTCGGCCCTGGTGTAAACCATACCGCTGGGATTGGAGGGCGAGTTGAGAATCAGCAGCTTGGTTTTCGAGGTAATCGCTTCTTTCAACTGCTCGGGTGTCAGCTTGAGACCGGACTCCGGGGTGGTTTCCACGATAACCGGATTTCCTCCGGCGGCCTTGACCATTTCCGGGTAGCTTACCCAGTAAGGCGTGGGGATAATCGTCTCGTCCGACTCGTCGATCAGGGCAATCACCGCGGTAAATACCGAGTGCTTGGCTCCACAGCCGACAATGATCTCCTCGGGTTTGTAGAAGAGATTATTGTCGCGTTCGAATTTT
Organism: uncultured Gemmatimonadales bacterium; assembly: GCA_964609635.1. Classification (GTDB taxonomy): domain Bacteria; phylum Gemmatimonadota; class Glassbacteria; order GWA2-58-10; family GWA2-58-10; genus JAFGTO01. The sequence goes on along the minus strand of CAZSTM010000590.1, from coordinate 1,505 downwards.
TCGGCGATCGCCTTGCGCAACACCGGAAGACCCGCGGCGGGTGTGTATTTGGTTATCCCTTCATTGATGGCTTTTATCGCCGCCTGTTTGATATGGTCCGGAGTGTCGAAATCGGGTTCTCCGGCGCTTAAGCCCACCAGGTCGATGCCCTCGGCTTTCATGGCCTTGGCTTTGGCGCTGATAGCCAGGGTGATAGAGTCTTCGATGCGACTGACACATCTGGAAAGAGACATGAACTACCTCCCGTTTTAGTAGGTTTTTAAGGATTCAATTTGGAATCTTTATAAAAACCATGCCCGGTTTAAAGTAGGGGAGCGCCAGCGTGTGCGCCCACATGGAAGGGCACGGCACGCCGTGCTCCTATCTTTTTTATGTTGACTTCTGTGTTCTTTCTTTCCTCTGTGCCTGTACGCCGTGTTGCGCGTAAAGCCGCGCAAGTCTGCGGCTGTCCCTTTGTGCCTGTTTATTCAATCTTTCAAGCCCAGTACGTCCTGCATGTCATAAAGTCCGCATTCGGCGCTTGCCGCAAAGCGAGCGGCAACCACGGAACCCCGGGCGAAAGTGTCGCGGCTGTGAGCCTTGTGGGTTATCTCGAAGCGTTCGCCCAGCGCGCCGAATACTACCGTATGTTCGCCGACTACATCACCCGCGCGCAGTGCGTGGATCGCTATCTGTCTGCGGTCGCGTTCTCCGGTAATGCCCTGCCGTCCGTAGCAGAGGTCTTTTTCAAGATCCCGGCCCAGTGCCTCGGCTACCACCTCGGCCAGCCGGTGAGCGGTGCCGCTGGGCGCATCCTTTTTGAAGCGGTGGTGGGTTTCGATGATCTCTACATCGAAACTCTCTCCCAGCACGCGCGCGACCTGGCCGACAACCTTGAACATCAGATTGACACCCACGCTCATGTTCGGCGCATAGACCAGGGGGATTTCGGCCGCCGCCAGGGCGAGCTTGTCCTTCTGTTCGGCGGATAAGCCGGTGACTCCGGTAACCATCGGTATCCCGCGCTCGGCACAGACCCCGGCCGTATTGACCGCGAACTCCGGCAGGGAAAAGTCAATCACCACGCTGCATTTTTCAACCGAGGCGCCGAGATCATCCGTAAGCGGCACCTCGAGCGGTCCGATCCCGGCCACCAGACCTGCATCACGTCCCAGCTCCGGGTGGCCTGCCGCTTCGACAGCCGCCGCCAGCCGGGTGTCCTCGCCCTCGGCAACCGCCGCTACAATCCGCTGCCCCATGCGGCCGGCGGCACCGACTAAAGTAATTTCTATCATCGGTGCGGCTCCTTTTAACTGGTGAGCTGGTAGTTGCTGATTACCGAAAGCAGCTTGCTACGGTTCTCCCCGCTCATACTGCACAGGGGAAGCCTGAACTCCTCGGCGATCATTCCCATCCGGGCCAGGGTGGTTTTAACCGGGATGGGATTGGTTTCGATAAACATGGCCTTAAAAAGCGGCAGCAGCTCGTAATGGATCTTTCGTGCCTGCTCCGGGTCGCCGTCGAGC
>CAZSTM010000589.1:0-2578 GCA_964609635.1 uncultured Gemmatimonadales bacterium | reverse complement strand
GACACATTCGCGCTCTCCGACAACCTGCCCCAGGGCGGGTCTGAGACCCGCCCCTAAATGGGATGCCTGCCGCAGGCAGGCGGGATGTGTAACTTGTGGGTCTTTCAAAGTTTTATTAGTTGTGGCAGCAAGCGGCCATCGGAGTTTATGAATAATTCGGGTTAAATGTACTTTGCCGAGACGACAGCGACACCCTGGAGTGTCCCGTTGACTATTGAATAAATTTTTATCGAAATGTCAAGTGTTTTAAAAAAAACCGGTAATTATTCAGAACCCTTCGGTTGAGGAGGTTCTTCCTTACCCTGGTATTCCCTGACTACCCGGAAGCCCACCTCCATGCAGTCCGAATACCACCACTTGCTCTTAGGCTTGTGCGGATCGGTTATCAGCCATGCATCGTGGTGCGTCCTGCCTCTTGCGGCGGCGCGCAGGTCCGCCGGGTCGCTAAGGTATGAGCCGCCGCGGACCACATGTTCCTGGCCGCTTGCCGGGCCGGTGGGGTCGGCCACCGGGCCGGGCGCAAACGAAGAGCCTGCGCCGTCCGAGGAGAGCCAGTAGGCATCTGGTGCATAGTAGTCCAGACAGAACTCTTTCACATTACCGAGCATGTTATAAATGCCCCAGGGATTGGGCTCATTGGTGTAGGGATTGTGAACCTGCCCGCCGCTGTTGCGGTAAAAATATACGTACCTGCCGATAACTCCGTCATCGATACCACGTATCCGGTTTAGCCAGGACTTTCCGGTGAGTTTCCCCGGGTCAGCGGCGAAAAAGTAAGGGGAAGTCGTGCCGGCGCGGGCCGCATACTCCCACTCGGCCTCGGTGGGAAGCCTGAATTTCTTCCCGGTCACCTCGGAGAGCCATTCGCAGTACCTGGTTGCGGCGTAATGAGTCATCGAATAAGCGGCCTGCCACCCGCCCAGAGCCATGGAACCGTATTTAGGAGTCGGGCCGGTGGTGGCATCCACACCGGAGGTATCCGCCGCGCCGCCTGAAACCGAATCTTTCTTCGCCGCCGGGGAGGTCCGGTTGAAATAGGCCCGGTATTCATTCCAGGTAACCTCGGTCTCCCCTATCCAGAAGGGGCTCAAGGCAACTTCGCGCACCGGCCCCTCGTCGGGCTCCCGGTACGGTTCCGGTTCCGGGCTGCCCATCAGGAAAGTTCCGCCGGCCAGGGCGACCATCTCGAAAGTGACATCCGTGCCGGGTATCACCTCGGTGTAGCTTTCGAATTTTCCGGCATCCAGCGGCCCGGACCGCTGTTTGCGCTCCACCCCGGCAGGCGCCGCCAGCGCAATCTCCACAGGCGCTTCATGGAAATGCCCTACCGTTTTGTGGCAGTTTATGCAGTAGATTTTATCCCCGGTCTTCTGGTAATGCTCGTGGGCTTCCACCCCTTTGTCGGATAACCCCAGGCTGTAAAGATCGGCATGGCAGCTCAGGCACGAATTGTCGAAAGTATAGGTCACGGCATGGTAGAGGGCCGATCTTTCCTCCCAGTCGATACGCTCGGTGTCTTTGAAAACTGTGCCGTAAACATCTCTGAGCCCCAGGCGGGTTTTCTCTTTAAAATACTGCAGGCCGCCGGGCGGCAGGTGGCACTGTTCACAATGGGTCGCTACCCCGCTCTTGTTTTTGTAGTGAGTGGAAAGTTTCCAGGAGGAGATTGCATCCGGGTGGACATGGCAGGCGGCGCAGAACCGGTCTGTAGAGGTGTATCTAACTCCCTCAAAACCCAGAAACACGATAACCGCACCCAGGATCATTCCCGTTAAGAGCTTATGCCCGGTGCAGGTTCTTTTAAAAAATCCGCTCATCCCTGAAAAAATCGCCATATACCATTCCTGTTGCTGTTACGGCTGGCTTGAATCAAGAGATCACTCAGCCTCTGCTGCGATAGATTAACCATTTTGCCCCGGAGTTTCAAGAGTTCTTTTGGTCAATCCAGGGTAAAAGAGGTGTCTCAGGGAAAACCGGAAGTTGGGAGATGCCGGCATCTGAGGTAACCTTCGAACCATGAAATTCAAGCCAGAGATTGCCGTGGATCCGCCCCGCCTCCTCTAAAAAAAGGCCGGGAAGGCTTATACTTAAAACCTTCCCGGCCCATTTTACGGCGTATTTTCCTGAACCTGCGGTTCAGGCGCCTACCACGCTGATATATTTAATATCGCCGATCCTTATCAGGTGGCTGATCCTGGAGCTTTCCCCCAGGTATAGCACACCGTCCGGCCCGATGACCATGGTGTCCATCCGGTAAACCGTCCAGCCCCGCTGGTGGATAACACCCAGCTCGCGCATATCGCCGTTGGCCGGATTGTAGCGGAACAGCTTGCTGATACCGTTATCCTCGCCGCCGATTCCGTACAGCATGCCGCCGGGGCCGAAAGCAAGCGCCCTGATCCTTTGCTGGCGGATCGGCTTGCCCAGGCAGATAACCTGCCCCTCAGCCGGATCAAACTTGAAAAGATAGCCGTCCGAGTAAGTCCCGCCGTAGATTATCCCGTTTTCGTCTTTGGCGAGCGCATCGACCGATATCTCGGTGATAATCGCATCCTCGGTGCCGACCATCAGCGGCATC
>CAZSTM010000588.1:0-2579 GCA_964609635.1 uncultured Gemmatimonadales bacterium | reverse complement strand
AGTAATAGTGGCCCGTTAGATAGATCCTATTCAACTTTTATTTTTGCTATCAGAATAAAAAATATTGCCTTTAATAAAGGACTCCAACACATGCCCCACTCCCTGAACCGCCGCGAGGCAATGGGCCTGATGGGCGCCGGCCTGGCGGCCATGGCCCTGCCCGGGTGCGTATCCGAAAAGATCAAAAAAGAACGGCCCAACATCCTCTGGATAAGCTGCGAGGATATCAGCCCGGACCTGGGCTGCTACGGCAATCATGAGGTCTCCACCCCGAATATCGACCGGCTGGCCGGCCAGGGCGCCAGGTACGACCAGGCTTTCACCATTGCGCCGGTATGCGCGCCCAACCGCTCCGGGATTATCACCTGCATGTGCCCGACCTCTATCGGCTCCATGCACATGCGCACGGAAAACATGGGCTATGAAGCGGTCCCTGCGCCGTATGTCAGATGTTTCACCGAGTACTTACGCGCGGCCGGGTACTACTGCACCAACCGGGCGAAAACCGACTACCAGTTCGCCCCTCCAATTACGGCCTGGGACAGAAACGGCCGCGATCATAACGACTGGGAGGGCCGGGCCGAGGGGCAGCCCTTTTTCTGCGTGGTCAACCACACCGTAACCCACGAAAGCCGGATCCGTGTGCCGCTGGAAAAAGACCCCGTAATAGACCCGGACAGTGTCACCCTGCCGCCCTATTACCCGGACACTCCCCTGGTGCGAAGAGACTGGGCCCGCTACCTGGACAACATCGAAACCCTGGACAGGCAGGTGGGCGAGTTGCTCGAGCGGCTGGAGCGTGACGGCCCGGCCGGGAACACCGTGGTCTTTTTCTGGAGTGACCACGGGCGCGGCCTGCCGCGGGCCAAGCGCTGGATCTACGATTCAGGAATACACGTCCCGCTGATTATCCGCTGGCCGGGGGTGATCGAGCCCGGCACTCTCTGCGGCGACCTGGTAAGCTCCATCGACTTCGGGGCCACGGTGCTCTCGATTGCGGGCGTAGAGGTGCCCGCCTACATGCAGGGACAGCCCTTCCTGGGAGAACAGAAGTCCGAGCCCCGCGAATACATTTTCGCCCACCGCGACCGCATGGATGAAACCTACGACATGATCCGCTGCGTGCGCGATAAGAGATATAAATTAATCCGTAACTTTCAGCCCGAAAAACCGTATGCCCAGAATATAGAGTACATGGACCTGATGCCGACAATGCAGGAATGGCGAAGACTGGCGGCGGAGGGCGGACTGGCGGGCCCGCAGAAACTTTTCTTCCGGGAAACCAAGCCGGAAATAGAGTTCTACGACACCCGGACCGATCCTCATGAGATCGACAACCTGGCCGACAATCCGCAGTACCGGGAAATAATCGAGCGCATGGGCAGAGTCCTCGACGACTGGATGGCCGAGATCAACGACCTGGGGGCGGTTCCGGAAGACAAGCTCAAGGAGAGCATCTGGCCGGGCGGGGTCCAGCCGAAAACCGCCGGGCCGTCAATCAGCCCGAACGGCGGCAGGTTCAAGGGTTCTGTAAGAGTTAAAATCACTTGTCCGACCGAGGGCGCCTCGATTGCCTATACCACCGAACAGGGAGATAAACCGCACTGGCTTCTTTACAACAAGGAAATCGAGCTGACCCAAAGCGCCGCGCTAAGGGCGAGGGCAATTCGCATCGGGTATGAGGAGAGTACCCAAGCGCTGGCGGAGTTTGAGATTAATTGATCTATGCCTTAATTTCCCACTCCCTACGGTCGGGATATCTGAATTTTAAATCTTTTTAATCTGCGAAATCTACGGATAATAACATAAGGAGCTCCCCATGCCTACCCGCTGCGCCTGGGTCCCGGATGACCCGCTCTACCTGGACTACCACGACCGCGAATGGGGCGTGCCGGTCCGGGATGACAGGCTGATGTTCGAGTTTTTAACCCTGGAGTCCGCACAGGCGGGCCTGAGCTGGATTACGGTCTTGCGCAAAAGAGAGAACTATCGCCTCGCTTTCGAAAACTTCGACCCGCGGAAAGTGGCCCGCTTCGATGAGGCTAAACTGGCCGAGATGCTCACCGACTCCGGACTGATCCGCAACCGCCAGAAGCTCTCTGCCGCGATCAGCAACGCCCATGCATTCCTGCGGGTGCAACAGGAGTTCGGCAGTTTTTGCGACTATATCTGGCGCTTTGTGGGCGGCAGCCCGATTGTCAAGGCCTGGAAGACCGATGAGGAAATTCCTCCCCGCACCGAAGAATCCGACGCGCTGAGCGCCGACCTCAAGGCGCGCGGCTTCAAGTTCGTGGGCTCAACCATCATCTACGCACACATGCAGGCCACCGGCCTGGTCAACGACCACACCGTGGATTGTTTCAGGTTTCGCGAGCTTGCCCTTTCTACTTGATGATAAATTTTAATCTCCTTATATTGAGAAGCCCGTAAAGGTTTCCCGGGGTGATCACCCTGACCGGTTCCCTAAGGCCCTGTTATCCCGGGGCTTTTATTCTCCGTTTCAACCTGCGCAGGAGACTCTACCCATGGCCAGCATCACCTATCTCGGACACTCGGCTTTTATGGTCGATACCGGCAAA
>CAZSTM010000587.1:0-2583 GCA_964609635.1 uncultured Gemmatimonadales bacterium | reverse complement strand
AAAAAACCTTAACCATCGAAGATTCCCGGCAGCTTGCTGCGCCGGAGTCTTCAATTTATTTACAAAGTCACAGAAAGCCGCTATATCTGCGGAATCGACGCCCGCATAGGCTTTCCGGTTGTTAACAATATTCTGCAGGCAGGATTTTACACCCCTGCAGCCTGTGGCCTATAGCCTGTTGTCAGCAGGCTCGACATTCTCAGCCGTTTCATCTGTGCAAGTTACCAGGCATTTCATAGTGTAAACGGCGTTAGAGCCTGCCGTGACTGTAAACCACTTTGACCGGTTCGCTGTCGGTGCGGCGGGTGGCGTGGGGCGTGCCCCTGGGAATATAGGCCGCGCTCCCCGGGCGGACCGGGAAGGTTTTATCACCGAGCCTTATTTCTCCGACCCCGGAGATCACGTAAACCGCCTCCTGGTCGTCGTGTACCTGGAGAGTGCCGAAAGTCTCGCTGGTGTAAACGGCCACTCCGAGATTGAAACCGCCGGTGGCGCCGCACTCGGCGGTAACCAGGTCCTTGCTGCGGCGGTCGGGATACTCGCTGGGGGGAACCTCGTCCTCGTGGATCGGCTGCAGGCTCTGGTTCATATATTTTCTCCTGGGATAAGAATAACGGTATGCGGTTCACCTGCCGCTGACATTTTAACTCAGAACTTCAGAAAAGAAAAAAGTGTTGATGACAGGCAAAACTACAAGAATTTCGCCCGCGTAAGGTGGCCAGGTGGAACCGCAGGATAGTCAACGCATCATTTATTAAAATCCTTTGCCAAAATGAATTCCAATCGTATAGTGTATGTTACCGTCCGATTGAGCGAGTCCTACGACAGGACCGACTTCATATCCTCCAAACAGGAATCCATAAACTGCTTCCAAATGTGTGGAATATCGTGTTTCCAGTTCCTTATGATGCTCTACGATCAAAACGCCAGGAGATAGTACGATAACAAGATTGCGATAAGGATAAATAGCAATTGATCCCATTACATTGTAGTGCAAATGATCCGCAAATATCGTTTCGAATCCTACTCCCAGACCAAGGTACTTTTTAAGGCTTTCTCCCTGAAGACGTCTTATGAAATGCAGATGAAAGCCGAAAGCAGAATCACCCTCAGGGTCCAAATATACATATCCAGCGGACATACCTATTTCATTTGCATGGGCATGATGGATATGACCTTCTTTTTGTTCCTCATGATGAGTATTTGGAGAGGTATTTTCTGCAAATATCGGCTGAGTAAATGCGTTGATTACGAGAAATGAAATTGTCACAAGACGGTTCAATCTTAATGTTGGATAGTTTATCATAGCTATGGTCCTTATACCTTTTCGGTTGCCTAACGGTCTGCGGTTCACCTGCCGCTGACATTTTAACTCAGAACTTCAGAAAAGAAAAAAGTGTTGATGACAGGCAAAACTACAAGAATTTCGCCCGCGTAAGGTGGCCAGGTGGAACCGCAGGATAGTCAACGCATCATTTATTAAAATCCTTTGCCAAAATGAATTCCAATCGTATAGTGTATGTTACCGTCCGATTGAGCGAGTCCTACGACAGGACCGCAGCTCCGGCGAAGCCGGAGTCCAACACTTAAGACCTGCTATGCCGGTTCTATCTAGCGACGTAACTCGATCACTGCACCGCAGCCGCTTTCTACATAATTATCTCCCCATGCCTGACGGAAAAGCGCAATAGCCTGATCACCAGTACAATGGGTGGGGCCTACTTTTTTTACGCCCAGTTCCTTGAATTTCCCGATAGCCTCTCGAATCTCCGCCTCGCTCATCCTGTTGAGATGAAATCCGCCAAGCACCAGGTATACTTTCTTACCCACAAGCTTGCTGCGAATTTGCTTGGCTTTTTCGACAATCCCGCCAACGCCCGGGTGAGCACACCCGGTAATTACCACCAGGCCGTTGGAAGTATCCAGGATCAAAGACTGCTCTATAATAGAAGTTCCCATCTCTCCGGTCGAATGTACTGCTTCGAAGAGTCTCGTGGGAGTGCTCACCAACTTGAGGTCCGCACACTGGTTTTTGACCGAGACCTGGAAAGACTTGGGGAAGGACTGCGGCATGTAGACAGTGATCTTTGGATTTTTAGCAATAATGCTTTGCAATCCGCCGGTGTGGTCGCCGTGAAAGTGGGAGAGCGCTACCACGTCGATGGCACCTGGATCAAGACCAAGGTGTTCCATATTTGAAAGCAGTATCTCACCATCTCCGCCGGTATCGAAAAGAATGGTTTTTTCGAGGCCCTCAATCAGGCAGGCAAAGCCCCAGGCGGTTTCCAGCCGGTCATCGAGAGGCTCATTATTATAAACCACTGTAAGTCTCAAAGGGTCGGATTCGGCTGCACCGGGCGCCGAACACTCTGATAGAACGATCATTAAGGTCAACGCAGAAACAAGCACACTCAAAAGGAGATTAATCATTTTTCCTCCTGCGAATGAATCAAGGCAATCACTCTTGTGTAAGGATTCGTCAATTTCGTTTGCCTAAGAAGGCCGGTCCTGCCGGTTCAAAGTTTTTCTTCTTTAACCGATATTCCCCATACCGAATATGCCTAACCAGGGTATATACAGAAC
>CAZSTM010000586.1:0-2593 GCA_964609635.1 uncultured Gemmatimonadales bacterium | reverse complement strand
TAAAATCCCTTGGAGCCAAGCTCCGTGCGGGTTCGAGTCCCGCCCTCGGCACCAGTTAATTAAGCGGTATTCCCTTATCAATTAAGGGCGTGCCGCTTTTTGTTTATTGTGAAATATCGCGGTTTTTCGCAGGATTTAATCTGAATTTCTACGAGTGTGGAGGATCACTCGGTGGTGCAGGACGAAATGAAGTTAACGCAAAAACAAATCGCCAGGCTCAAAGGCTGTCCCGGCCGGGAAGAACCGATGTGCCCGTGCGCGCGCCGCACCCGCTGATTATCGATTGAGGAAGTTCCCGCAGCTCCCGGCGGTCCTGGTAATTCTAACCCTTCACCCGGATTTCAGCCTCTACAGTTCAACCGGCCCGGGAGATAGATTATAGATCAGTCCTCCAGGTATTTGACCTGTTCCCTGCCTTTTTGTTCATCCACGAAATAAAATAAAACTCCTCCGGCCAGAAAGAGCACCGAAATGGATAAGATACCCGCCCGTGAGGAGATATCCGGGTCATAACCCATGGATTTCATCAGCAGGACAACACAGGCGATGAGCAAGGGGCCGATAACCGCGGCGAATTTGCCGAGCATGTTATAAAAGCCGAAATACTCCGCCGACTTGTTCACCGGAATTATCCTGGCATAAAATGAGCGGCTCAAGGCCTGAATACCCCCCTGAACCATGCCGATGAGAGCGACCAGGACATAGACATCGGTTTTGCTCTTAATAAGAGCGCCCCACACGGTGATGAACAGATAAATCGCGATGGCGATAAAAATTGCGCGCTTGGCGCCTATCTTGCTCCCGAGATAACCGAACCCTATGGCGCAGGGGAAACCCACGAATTGAGGAATGAGCAGCGCAACTATTAAAACATCCTCTTTAAAGCCTAAGTTAATCGCATGATTCATCCCCATGCGGATGATGGTATCCACACCGTCGATGTAGAGCCAGTACGCCGCCAGGAACAGAAAGATGGTTTTCAGATGGCGGATCTCCTGGAAAGTATTTTTAAATTGAATAAAGCCCGCTTTCACCATTTTCAGGCCGGATACCGACTCTACATTCTCGGGCTCTTTGACAAACAGGAAGATGGGGATCGAGAAGACCGCCCACCAGATACCCACGGAGATGAAGGCAAATTTTACGGCTTCATCCTGGCTTGCGAACCCGAATGTTTCGGGCCTGAGAGCCATCCAGGAATTCACCGCGAAAAGAATGCCGCCGCCCAGGTATCCCAGGGAAAAGCCCAGGGCGGAAACGAAATCCATTTTTTTCGCCGAAGCCACCCCGGTAATCAGCGAGTCATAGAAGATGTTCCCTCCCGAGAACCCGATACAGGCAAAAACAAAGAGCATGAAAGCCATGGGCCAGTTACCCTGAGCAACCAGGCAAAGGCAGGAAGTCATCACCACGCCCATGAAGGCAAAGAACAGCAGAAATTTCTTTTTTGCCGTTCCCTTGTCGGCAATCGCCCCCAGGATGGGCGCCGACAGAGCCACGATGATACTGGCCACCGCATTTGCCAGCCCCCACAAGATTTGGGTGTTTGACAGATCGAGGCCCGCTCTCCAGTATCGAGTGAAAAATATCGGGAAAAATCCGGCCATAACCGTAGTGGCAAAGGCCGAGTTGGCCCAGTCATACATGCTCCAGCCGAAAATGGCTTTCCTGGTGTCGAGCTGCATGGTTTTTCCTCCCGGTCAGTGAAACGCAGTCTGCCCGATGATTTTACGCCCGCTGATCCCGTTCTATCTATTCGCCGATATCGGCGTGGTAATCCTGTAAACTCTTCACCCGGCCTGTTTCCCGCCGCCCGGCGGCGATCCCTTTGGCGGCCGCAATCGCCGCGGCGGTGGTGGTAATGTAGGGAACTCCATAGGTGATCGCCGCTTTGCGGATGTAGGAATCATCCACGGCGCCGCGTTTTCCGATGGGAGTATTGATCACCAGCTGGATTTCTCCGTTCTTGATGGCATCGGCGATGTTAGGGCGGCCCTGGTGAATTTTCAGGATAGGCGCCGCCTGGACACCGTGCCGGGCAAGGTATTTCCGGGTGCCCTCAGTGGCTTTGATCGCAAAGCCCAGCTCGGCGAAGTGCTGTGCCACCTCCAGGGCGCCCGGCTTGTCATCCTCGGCCACGGTGATCAGCACGGTGCCCTCGGAGGGAAGACACTGTCCTGCAGCATCCTGCGCCTTGTAGAAAGCCAGGCCGTAGTTGTCGGCCAGTCCGAGAACCTCCCCGGTGGACCGCATTTCCGGGCCCAGCAGCGGGTCGACCTCCGGAAACATTTTGAACGGAAAGACAGCCTCCTTGACCCCGAAGTGCGGAATCCTCCGGTGCTTAAGGTTCAGGTCGCTGAGCTTTTTGCCGAGCATGACCTGGGTGGCGAGCCGCGCCATGGAAATGTTACACACCTTGCTCACCAGAGGCACGGTGCGGCTGGCGCGAGGGTTGGCCTCCAGCACGTACACCTTGTTATCGGCAATGGCGTACTGGATGTTCATCAGGCCGACTACATTGAGCTCGATGGCGATTTTTCGGGTGTACTCATTAATGGTATCGATATGTTCGGGCGGGATGCTGACCGGGGGG
>CAZSTM010000585.1:0-2605 GCA_964609635.1 uncultured Gemmatimonadales bacterium | reverse complement strand
GCTTAAGCCCAAGCTGGTGGTACCCATGCATTACAACACCTGGGAGTTGATCGCCCAGGACCCGCAAGCTTTCAAAAAGCGTATCGAAAGCGAAACCGACAGCAAAGTATCCCTGGTGAATCCGGGAGAGAGCCTGACCATCTGAGGTTATGGCAGGCCGGTAAAGTCACAGCGCCTGCCGGAAAATAAATTTTGGGGAAAGATCCGCTTGATGAGTGAAGAAACCTTATTCGACCTCAGCCGGGCTACCCGCAAGGGGCTCAGCCTGCCCGAACCCGATGTGCCGGTCCGGCCGGTCGAGGAGCTGCTGCCCGCCTGGGCCCTGCGTAAAGCGCCGGCGGAGCTGCCCGAGCTGAGCGAGGTGGATGTGGTGCGCCATTTCACCCGGCTCTCCACGCTCAACTACCACGTGGACAAGGGCATGTATCCCCTGGGCTCCTGCACCATGAAATACAATCCGAAAATAAACGAGGCGGCCTCGCGTCACCCACGCCTGGCAGGTATTCACCCGCATGCGCCGGACAACGTGGTTCAGGGAGCATTGAAACTGATGTACGAGCTCGCAGGCTTCCTGGCGAACATCTCCGGCATGTCGCAGGTTTCTCTCCAGCCGGCGGCGGGCGCCCAGGGCGAGCTCGCCGGAATGCTGATAGTGCGCGCCTTTCATCAAGCCGCGGGCCGGCCGCGTTCCAGGGTGATCATCCCGGACAGCGCTCACGGTACCAACCCGGCCAGCGTGGCCATTGCAGGCTATGAACCCGTGGTGCTGACCTCGGGAGCCGATGGGCTGCTGGACCTGGAGGGTCTTGAAAAACTGGCCGATGAACAGACCGCGGCGATGATGGTCACCAATCCCAACACCCTGGGGTTATTCGAAAAGAATATCGGCCGGGCGGCAGAGATACTCCATTCCAGGGGAGCCCTGCTTTACATGGATGGAGCCAATCTCAATGCCCTGCTGGGCCGGGCCCGTCCCGGAGACCTGGGCGTGGATGTGCTGCATTTCAACCTGCACAAGACATTCAGCACCCCCCACGGGGGCGGAGGTCCGGGCTCGGGACCTGTGGGAGTGAAAAGAGAACTCGAAGCTTTCCTGCCGGTTCCGGTGCTGGAGAAAAAAGCCGAGGATTATTTCTGGAGCTACGACCGTCCCCAAAGCATAGGCAGGCTGCACGGGCAGATGGGCAATTTCGGGGTACTGGTGCGCGCTTACACCTACATCCGCATGCACGGCGGGCAAGGCCTGAAAGAGGTAACCGACATGGCCGTGCTCAACGCCAACTACATCCGCAAGCGGCTCGAGGCCGCATACGATCTGCCCTATCCCGGCGACTGCCTTCACGAGTGCGTTTTCAGCGGCACACGCCAGAAGGCCCTGGGAGTGCGCACCCTGGATATCGCCAAGCGGCTGCTGGATTATGGCTTCCACGCGCCGACAATCTACTTCCCGCTGATCGTGCAGGAGGCCTTGATGATCGAGCCTACGGAAACCGAGAGCCTGGCTGTCCTGGACGCTTTCTGCGAAGCCATGCTGGCCATCGACGGCGAGGCGCGGGAGAACCCGGAACTGCCTCACAGCGCTCCTGTTACTACCCCGGTCGGGCGGCTCGATGAGGGCAAGGCGGCCAGGGAACTCAATGTCTGCTGTGCTTTTCCCGGACAAGGAAAAGCAGTTGATAACGAGTAGTCAAGGTGTTTTTTTTCTTTGGTAGGGGCACGGCGTCATCCCATCTCGTAACGCATTCGCTAACGAGCCCTGCCCTGTGCCCTCAATTTCATATATGGAACCACTCTAAAGAGTCATTAATAAAATAATCACTAATTTATGTCTGAAGAAAAAAAATTAAACTGGCGTTTCATAAACAGCGGCTCCTGCGGGGCTGCGTTCAACATGGCCCTGGATGAGGCTCTGATGCGCCGGGCGATTGACGGCCCCACAGCGACACTGCGGGTCTATGCCTGGAGCCGGCCCTCGGTCAGCCTGGGCTACCACCAGCGCTTCGAACTTCGGCTGGACCCCGAACGCTGCCGCGCCGGGGGGATCGAGGTGGTGAGAAGGATCACCGGCGGAAGGGAGGTCTTCCACGACCGGGAGCTGACCTACAGTTTCGCCGGTCCGCAGGGCCACGCCCGGCTGGGTGAGAGCCTTGCCGAATCCTACCTGAGAATCGCCGGGGGGCTGGTGTGCGCCTTGAGGCTTCTGGGCATCGAGCCTGAACTGGCCCGGCCGGCGGGCCGCAGGCTTGCGGGATCGAAGCTGCTGGTCAGCCCCTGTTTCTCGAGCGCCTCGCGCAACGAAATCTCGGTCCAGGGGAAAAAGCTCGTAGGAAGCGCCCAGAGACGCTGCTCCGATTCAGGCGCGTTTCTCCAGCAGGGTTCCCTGTTGATCAAAAACTCCCAGGAACGGCTGCTCGACCTGGCGCCCCGGGCCTGCCGCAGCCGGAAGATTTCGCGTAAAGACGCGCGGGCCACCGGCCTGGAAGAGGTGATGGGCCGATCAGTCGAGTTCGCCGAAGTCGCCCGGGCCATGCAGCGGGGATTCGAGGAGGCTTTCGGCTGCAAGTTTACCGGGGGTAAACCCACGGAGCAGGAGCTGGAGCTGGCC
>CAZSTM010000584.1:0-2605 GCA_964609635.1 uncultured Gemmatimonadales bacterium | reverse complement strand
AATTTTCGAATCGGTTTACCTGCACGCTATATGCATAGCTACCTGCCTATATTGCTGACTTTCCTGGTCGCGGCTTTCATGGTCGGCGCGGCATTGATTCTGAGCGCGCTGATCAGCCCCAAGACTGAAATGACCAGCGAGAAGGAAACACCCTTCGAGTGTGGCAATAAGCCCTTCCAGGAGCCGGGAAAACGTTTTCCGGTGCATTTTTACACGGTGGCCATCCTGTTCATCGTCTTTGACATTGAGGTTATTTTTCTCTACCCCTGGGCCGCTGCATTCGGCGAACTGGGAAAGTACGGTTTCTTTGCGGCGATGTTTTTCGTCGCAGTGCTCACTTTCGGCCTGGTTTACGAATGGATCAGGGGGGGACTTGAATGGCACTGAGACCTCTGTTGGGCGGCGATAATTTTCTGACCACTCGCCTGGACAAAGCGGTTGCCTGGGCGAGGAAGTACTCGATTTTCCCCTACCCCTTCGTTACCGCCTGCTGCGGCATGGAATACATGTCGGTGGCCAGCTCTCACTACGACCTCGACCGGTTCGGCGCGGCTTTTCCTCGTTTCACCCCCCGTCAGGCAGACATGCTGTTCGTTGTGGGAACCATCAGCCATAAGATCGCCCCGCTGCTGAAAAGAGTTTACGACCAGATGTGCGAGCCCAAGTGGGTGGTCGCTTTCGGTGTCTGCACCTGCACCGGCGGTTTCTACAATAATTACGCCACCGTGCAGGGCATCGATACAATCATCCCGGTGGATGTCTATATTCCGGGCTGTCCGCCGCGGCCCGAAACGGTGCTGCAGGGGATCATGATGCTCCAGGAGAAAATCGCCAATCAGAAACAGGAATACTGAAGATACGGAATACAGGAGTCAGAATAAACGTTCAAAGGCACGTTTTTCAAAGGTTTCGCTAATAAGCTTTAGAGACAAGGCATCCGGAAAGACGGGCACGGTATCCGCTCCGCTCGTTACGCATTTGGTGTCGCGCGCAAGCGCGCGGATCTCCGCTTCGCTCCGGTTTTCGAGCCACACCCGGCTGTGCCCCTACAATTTCTTTTTTATAATATCTGATAAATCTGCGTAATCTGTGGATTATCAATAATCCTACGATAGCCTCGGCATGGAACAAGCCTCAAAAAATAAGACTCTGGATGCCCTGAAAACCCGTTTCGGTGAAGCGATCATCGAGTGCGGTATGGACGAAGAAGACGTGTTGGCGATTGTCGACCCGAAGCGGATACACGACATTGTTTCCTTTTTGAAAAACGATTCAGAGCCGGCTTTCACGATGCTGATAGACCTGTGCGGAGTGGATTACAAACCTCGCGCGCCCCGGTTTGAAGTGATCTACCAGCTTCACAGCCTCGAAGCCGGCCAAAGGATCAGGCTGCGCGCGCAATTGGAAGAAAGCGATTGCGAAATCGATTCGATCAACGACCTCTACCCGGTCGCCAACTGGCTGGAGCGTGAGGCATGGGACATGTTCGGCATAGTTTTCACCGGGCATCCCGAACTGAAACGCCTGCTGATGTACGAGCCCTTCGAGGGCCATCCACTCCGCCGGGACTACCCGATCGGCAAGCGGCAACCGCTTATCGGTCCGAAGAATTGAGCAGTCATCATGAACCGTTGGCTCACACGGAAACAATGAAAATGTTTTTCTTAGGGATGCACCCATGTGTACGTCCAACCGTAGGGGCACAGCATGCTGTGCCCCTACACCGTGTTTTTACCGAAACCTTGGAAAAACACCCTCTTGCTCGATTATTTTCATAGTAGAATCATACACCTGGGATGAATATGGCTCAAGCCACCGGAAAGAGTGATGAGCGGCGCACCGAGAGCATGATGCTCAATATCGGGCCTTCGCACCCGGCAATGCACGGTGTAATCCGTATTATTACCGAACTGGAGGGCGAGCGGGTCACCGAGGCCGAGATCGAGATCGGCTACCTCCACCGCTGTTTCGAGAAAAGCTGCGAGGAGGTGGGCTGGGGCAGTGCTTTCCCTTACACCGACCGGTTGAACTATGTCAGCCCGCTGATCAACAACGTGGGCTATGCCCTGGCGGTGGAAAAACTTTTCGGTGTAAAGACTCCGGAACGCTGCCTTTACATCCGGGTGATAGTCTGCGAGATCAGCCGTCTGGTGGACCACCTGACCTGCGTCGCCGCGGCCGCCATGGAACTGGGCGCCATGACCGTCTTCCTCTATTTCATGAAAGCCAGGGAATACCTCTATGACCTGATCGAATGGCTCACCGGGGCGCGGATCACGGTTTCCTACGTGCAGATCGGCGGGGTCAAGGGCGATCTACCGGAGGGTTTCGCCGAGAAAACCCGCGAGGTGCTCAAAGAAATAAGCCCGATCATCGAGGAAGTTGACAAGCTGCTTACCCGCAACCGTATCTTCTACGACCGGATGAAAGGCGTAGGGGTCTTAAGCCGCGAGCGCTCGATAAGTTACGGTATCACGGGACCGCTGCTGAGAGCTGTCGGCGTGCCCTACGACATCCGCAAGGACAGGCCTTACCTGGTCTACGACCGCTTCGATTTCGATATCCCCATATCCGAGGACGGCGACAATTTCAGCCGTTACCTGGT
>CAZSTM010000583.1:0-2616 GCA_964609635.1 uncultured Gemmatimonadales bacterium | reverse complement strand
GTAAATACTCAGGGGAAAAATATCTCACTTTGCTCCAAAATCTGGAAGAAGAACAAAAACTGCAGCGGAACGGGCAGCCTCTGGAAGAAAAGATGTAAACGTGCTTTACCGGCCCCTCTAGAGAGCGGTCCGGGTGTGGCAGGAAGTCCAGATTATCTACTATCTCTGCCGGTGGTGTCTTCCAATGGGATCCGTCTTTCCAAAATACAATACCTGAAATTTTTTCAAGTTTCTCTGGCGGAAATCTCATCCCGCTGTCCAGAAAAACCTTCAGCAACTCGACAATAGTCCTTTCCCCTTCGCCGATACATCCTGCAGTCATTTCGGGAGTTAAACATTCCGGCAAGATGGAAATGTGCACTCCTCCAACTATTACAGGAACACCCATATTATGGGCCTGCCTGGCATAATGCTTCGCAAGTCCGAAATTTTGGGAAACAGAACTGATCCCTACTAAATCGGGTTTGAAAGTTCTTAAAAGGTTATTAATGTTCTCCGAGGCGAGTCTTATGGAAAAAGTCTCCTTTCCAAACGCCTGTTTAAGAGCCGCGCTGAGATACATTATACCCAAGGGTTTGTAACGGTTCTCGATCTCGATTCCAGGATTTGCGGCATTTATAAAAAGAATTTTAATCATTTCGGTTTCTCGCAGGCACCACGGACGTTCTACGAAAAATACCGTAGAGAGTTATGGAATGGTTTACTGCATCGGCACGGCGATTCAAATAGATATCGATAAATTTCAAGGGAAAAAGAAGGCACAGGGTTACCAGACGTAGAAAGGCTTTTGATTTAGGCCCCATACCCAGCAGGCAGGAAACCAGATCGGCGGTAGCGCTGATCCATCTGCAGGCAGGCCCTGTCAAGGGCCCCCGGCGGACAAGCTCGGTACCCGGAAGCATCTCCTGTATCCCTGTATAAGTGAACCTGAAATGGTCTTTTGGAAAAGAATGATAGGAGTGGATGAATGGATATGATATATAAAGTATGCCTCCTGCTTTCAAAACCCGTAACATCTCCAGGCAAACCCTCGCCGGATCGGGGACATGTTCGAGCATGTATTCAGAAACCACCATGTCAAAAGTTTCATCCGTGAAAGGTATCCTATGGGCGTCGGCTACAATATCGACCACAGGGAAAAGATAGTAGTCGAGGTTGGTCGTATTACCGGAAAGGCGCTCTTTCATCCCGGAGCCCAGATTTAAAACCTGATAATCCGGTTTGATGAAGTCACCGGGCAAGACAGGGTAAGGGACATAGTTGGTGCCGATAATGCGCAGAATAAAATTCTTCCATGATTTTGAGGACAGGATTTCCTCAGCCGTGCCGAGTTCATGGCCTCCTTTTGGAGTTACCGAGTCCTGGCTAATATTGGTTCTGAGAACAGGTACCCCATCAATGCAAGGGAAAGTATGGCCCTTACCACATTTAAGAATTTGCTCCTCAAAGCAGATAGGACTCCGGCAGACCGGGCAAATCAGCCGGGAGAGTATTTTTTCGTTCAACTTAAGTATACCGATCACTCCTTTTTATCAGCTCCGAGCACACCGTGCAGGCTGAAAGGCCATATTCCAAGGGGAATTTTTTTACAAAATACCACCTCAAAGCCCTCTGAAACGAGCGTTTTTTTCAAGGCCCGAGGTGTCCATTGCTGCAGGTGGCCGGGATCATAAAAAGCCTCTTTAAACTTTAAAGTCAGTAATCTGGCGACTTTGAAAAAGAAATCGTTTGGAAAGACGGCCACCACTCTCCCGTGTCTTTTCAACACTCGGTGGATTTCTCTAATCGCCATCCGGGGGCGCTCCAGGTGCTCGATAACCTCTGCAAAAAGAACGAAGTTCACACTTTGATCAGCCAAAGGAAGGTTGTAAACGTCGCTACCCAAACTTTTAAGCCCATAATTTTTTACAATTTCCAGATTTTCTTTCAGGATATCTGTTCCAAAAATGACTCGCTCAGGATAGAGTTTAATTATTTTTTCCAAAGTAATTCCTTCTCCGCAGCCGAGATCCAGCACTACTCTGTCCTCGGGCCTGATGAGACTCAGTGCCACTTTATCCCGGTAGTCCCAATACCAGCGGCCCAGGCCTCCCTGGCCGTACTGACTACGTTGATACAGAGCTTCCCTTTTTTTTTCGTGCTCTCTCACCGGCATGATTTTTTTCACCGCGGATCACTTCGACCAGAGGCATACGGAAGCGCCAGATCAATGAGATTGCCTCAATTGTCTTTAAACGGCGACACTCTTTTGCCCTCAACCGTTTACTAATCATTATTAGGCAGCAGCCTCAGCAATGTGCTCTTCCACATTATAACATGGCACTACAACAGCTATGCGCAGTCCGACTTCTACCGCTTTATTAACCTTTCTTTCAGCATCTTTGTAGTATGTATCACTGTTGGCAAGAATCATTTGCAGTGCACCGGCAGATGTATTTTACCCAAGCTCTTTCCCATTACGAGTATCAAAAAAAGCAAAAATTGTGCCATCAAAGAAACCAGGCTTGTTCAGGACAAATTCGCAAGCCCCGATTTTTATATTGTTTAATATGATTTTAATTATAATATTTCAGTGCGTCTAAGCGGAATCTGAAAATTCTGATCTGTCGTAAGCCT
>CAZSTM010000582.1:0-2623 GCA_964609635.1 uncultured Gemmatimonadales bacterium | reverse complement strand
CTGAAAACTGGAAAGGAAAAGAGTTGGAATTTTGGCTCAGGGGTCTTGGCTCAGGGGTCTTGGCTCAGGGGTCTTGGCTCAGGATAACCGGAATAAAATAACCGCGTATATCGATGTTATCCAGGCTGATTTTTTTGTTGGGGAATCTCTTCTGCCCGGATAAGAGCAAATTTGAAAAGCACGGGTCCCACCAGCTGAAACACGGCGATCGAACCGACCACCACGTTCCTGAAAACCTCGCCCCACCGGCCGAAAGTCTCAGCCGCCACCACGGCCAGGCTCAGGGCCACACCGGCCTGGGTGATGAAACCCATCCAGACTAACTTTCGGCTGGCGGAGTCCTCCCCGGCGATCACGCATCCGGAAAAAGTTCCGAGCCAGGTAAAAAGAAAGCGCGAGACCACCAGAATCAAGACCAGGCGCCAGGAGTCTGCCAGCACACTAAAGTCGAGACCCGCGCCGGCAATGGCGAAAAAAACCACGTAAATCGGCAGGGAGGCTTTCTCGATTGCCTGGATGAAATCTCTTCCCCGGTCGGAGAGGTTGTTGACCACCAGGCCCGCGGCCATGCATACCAGAAGCGCGTGCAAATGCAGCAAACTAGAAAACTCGTAGCTTAAGTAACTTACCGCGATAATAAAGACCGGCAACTCGGCTCCCACATATCTCATATAGAGAATGATCCCGAAACCGAGCAGGATGCCGAACAGAATCGAGCCGGCGAGCTCCCGGACGACCACGGTTATCAGGTGATCCGTCCCTCCGAAAACCGCCCCGCCCAAGAGGGCGGTTCCCACGGTCAGCATAACCGCAAAGGCCAGGATCACCAGGATATCTTTCAGTATGGTTATCCCCAGCACCAATTCGGCCATAGGTCCCCTGGCATTGCTTTCCACAATCACCGCCACCGTGGAACTGGGGCTGTTGGCAAGGGCGACAATCGCCAGCAGCGCGCTCACCACCCACTTTCCCGCCTGCCCCGTGGGGAAATCTCCCGGAAGCCACCCCAGGGCAGAGACCATAACCAGCAGCACTCCCAGGAAGGTAATCGCACTCTGGCCGGCTGTAATCCAACAGTACGAGCGCAGGCGCTCGCGCACCCTCGAAAGGTTTACCTCGCCGCCGGCGGTCAGCGCGATAAGACTCAGGGCGAAGCTGTTGATCAGGGTCAGGTTCTCGACCGCCGGTTGCCGGAGAATCCCCAGGCAGGAGGGTCCGAAAGCCACCCCGGCCAGCAGGTAGCCGGTAATCCCCGGCAGGCGCGCGTATAAGCCCAGCTTGCCCAGCACGAACCCGGCCAGCAGCAGAAAGCCCAGACTCATCGAAAGGGGCACTGCGGCCTGAGCCTGTCCCAGGGGAATCCTCAGCAGCAGGGCCATCAAAAGCAGCAGAGCCAGCAGGCCGAACAGACGGCTCATCGGGTTCCCCCCTTCTTTTCAGCCAGCACCAGACGGGCTCCATAAGCTCCGAAAGCCTCGCTCAACACCACCGCCAGCAGTGCCACGGTCACCACAAAAGTGCTGATCGGCCCATCGAACAGAAGCTGATAGTTGGCTATCAGTGCCAGGCTCATTCCCCCCTGGCCAAGCAGTGCCAGGCCCGCCAGAGCACCGCCGGTTTCGAGACGGTTCCCAAAAAGCGGTCTGAGGGCGGCCAGGCTTCCCAGCTTGCCGGCGAGACGTGCCGCCAGATACACGGCCAGCATCAGAAGAACACCACCGGCGGCGCCGGCGGAAGCTACCTGCCACGAGGCCCCTACCAGCACCAGGAAAACAATCAGGATCGGCTTTTCACGCTCCGCCAGCACCCTGAAGATCCTCTCACTGACCTCCAGGCAATTGGCCAGGGTAATGCCGATAACCGCATTGATAAAAAGGCTCGACAGACCGAGATAGGAAGCGATTCCCCCGCTGAAAACCGTGAAAGCCACAATGAAAAAGATCAGTTCGTTTTCACCGTGACGGTGCCGGGCGAATGAGTAAAACAAAAGACCCAGAACCAGGCCGATCAGCACCGAGACCCCGGCCCATTCTATAGCCGGCCAGAAAGATCCCGAGCCGTACCTTGAATAGCCCACTATAAGGCTGAAAGCCGCCAGCGGCAGAACCGGGTCCATGCTCGAAACGTAGTGGGCCAGCCGGGCCAGATTGCGCCTGATAGAAACTGTCGCCCGGGCCGCAAGCGCGGTGGAACTCGGAGAGCTGATCGCTCCCACGGCGGCCAGCACCAGCAAGCTTACCCACATCTCTACCAGGTCCGCGAGCGGGAAAAGCCTCTTGAATATCGGGAGCATTACCAGGCAAAGCACCAGCATGGTAATAAACCCCTGAAAAAGCGCGGTCAGCGGAAATCTCTTCGGATAACGTTTCAACCGCCGCCAGCTAAACTGCAGTCCGAACAGCAGCCCGGTCCACCCCAGAGCCAGGTCCATTACCGGCTCGAGGTTAACCAGTACCCGGCTGTCGAGTAAGCCTAAACCCAGCTCTCCCAGTACCAGTCCCAGCGCCAGATATACCGCAAATCCCGGACGGAACAGACCGGCCGGACGTTCTTTCCCGCTCCTTGCACGAAAGACAGACCTTCCCCCGGCCAGGGCGATCAGAACCACCAGCAAAAACAAAAC
>CAZSTM010000581.1:0-2629 GCA_964609635.1 uncultured Gemmatimonadales bacterium | reverse complement strand
CCCGAGCCTACCGAGGTTTTCGGAATCACTACCGATGTACACCTCAAGTGCGCCTACCCCATGCTTCTCAGCAATGCAATGAGGGCACGGATTCATCACAATCATTTCTACAGCCGGGTCACCGAGCTCGAAAGCCGCCACTACCCGGGCAACGCCCTGCTGCTCGTTTACATCTACGGCGGCGACATTCACATCCACGACAACCTGCTCACCGAGGGATGCCACCGGGGTATTCACACCAGAATCCTGAGCCGCACGGTCCGCAATGTAGAGGTGGACCACAACGATATCGCCCACCACCAGCAATATGTCAACGGCTACGCCCTGATCCCCTGTGAGAACTCCGAGTTTCACCACAACAAGGTGACCTCCACCGGCCGGGGCGCGCATCTGAACGGGGAGGGGATCCTCTTCCATCACAACTATCTCGATACCCGCGGACACATGCACCTGAGCGATCTGCCCGCCAGGACCCGTCCTTTCAAGCACCAGATGATCGAGCTTCACGGGATCAAGTTCGAGGGCAGGTATGCCAAGAACTGCAAGGTATATGATAATTTCGTGCGGATAACCCAGTTGCCGCCCAGCGACTCGGACGGCCGGGGGGCTCCTGAGGATAAAATGGAAAATGGTGTCTACCTGCACTCCACGGCCGCCTCCATCGACTCCGACAGGCTGGTGGATACCAGCCGGAACTGGGAGCAAGACCGCTGGAAAAACTACTTTGTCAAGTACTCCCCGGGGCTTCCGCCGGCACGGATTACCGGCAATGACGCCACCACGCTTTTTGCGGATTTCGAGAGCGCCACTGCCGGGGAATATACGATATATATGAAATGGTCCTATGTGGCTCCCACGCCGCTGAACATCGCCTGCTACGATCCCGACGCCATGAATGAAGTTTATGGCAACGAGTTCATCGGGCTGACCCATTACCGAAAAACCCGGCACGGCGATTATGGAGATTCCGGCGAGTGGGCCACGGCGATCATGTTTATCGAAATGAAACACGGTCCGTCCGAGCCCGGCAGGTATTCAGCATACATCCATGACAACCGGTTCGTGAGCAACGATCTTTTTCTCAATGCAAGCTCCCCGGTCAACATGACTATCCGGCTGGAAAACAACACTTTCATCCTGGCCAAAACCCCGTTGGTTACCGAGAGGGACAGCCGGTTTCGGGTTGTCGGCCCGGCGCTCGAGAGACAAGTCACCTCCGAGGGGAATGTCTTCCAATGACAATTACCCGGCGAAAGGACTCTTAGACAGATGGAATTCCTGGTTGTCGGCCTGGCCGCCCTGCTGGTTTCCGGCCTTACCCTTTTCTCCGGGTTCGGCCTGGGCACGCTGCTGATGCCCGTGTTCGCCCTGTTCTTCCCGGTGGAGGTGGCTATCGCGGCCACCGCCCTGGTGCACGCGGCCAACAATACCCTGAAACTGCCCTTATTTGCCCGGGGCGCCCAATGGAAGGTGGTCAGGCGTTTCGGCATACCGGCGATCATAGCCGCGTTTGCGGGTGCGGCGGTGCTGAAACTCATCCTGGAGCTGGAACCCCTGGCCGCTTATGAGATCGGCGGCCGGCACGCCGAGATCACCCCGGTCAAGGCGGTGGTGGCGGTTCTTATCTTTTTCTTTGCGCTTTTCGAGCTGCTGCCCCGTTTCAGAGAGCTCAAGTTCGACATCAGGCTCCTGCCGCTGGGAGGCGTGCTCTCGGGATTTTTCGGCGGGCTGTCCGGCCACCAGGGCGCGCTGCGCTCGGCTTTCCTGGTAAAAATGGGGCTTACCACCGAGCAGTTCGTGGGCACCGCCGCGGTGATCGGCTTCCTGGTGGACATGGCGCGGATCATGGTTTACGGCGCAGGTTTCATGGCTGCGGGTATGTTCGGCGCTCAGGCCGGCTACGGCTGGTCTCTGGTGGGCGTGGCGACAGCCTGCGCTTTTGCGGGCCTGCTGATCGGCAAGCGCTTTGTTAAAAAGGTCACCATGAAAGCGGTTCAGATACTCACCGGAATATTACTTCTCTGCGTGGCGGTGGCCCTGGGTGCCGGGATAGTCTAGGTTGGTTATCGTCTTCCTTAGAATTCAAACTCCACCGGAGTCCCCAGCGCCTTGGCCAGCCAGGCGATCCTGGCCGTGTTCTCCACCACTTCCCCCTTGTAGAGAAGATCGTAGAGGTCATTGCCCACTACAAAAGTCCCGTGGTTTTCCATCATCACCACCTGGGTCTCCGGGTTGCGGTAGGCTCGGGCCACCGCTTCATCCAGCTCTTTCGAGCCGACACGGTAGTAGGGTATGACAGCGACACCTTCGAGCGGTTTCACCGACTGCTGGGTTACCGCAGGGATCGGCTCACCCACGGTGGCCCAGGCCGTGGCGTACGGGGAATGCATGTGCATGATCGCCCCCACGTCCTGTCGGAGCGAATAGACCAGGGCATGAATTTTCGCCTCGTGGGAGGGCGCTGGATTTCCCCCGGTTACCTTTCCCTCTAGGTCTATGGTGGAAAGCCTTTCATAATCCAGGTCGCCCAGGCAGGTGCCGGTCGCCTTGATAACCACCCGGTCGGTCCCGGGTATCCTGAGGCTGATATCTCCTCCGGTGCCTGAGGTAAGCTCCCTGGCATATACCC
>CAZSTM010000580.1:0-2638 GCA_964609635.1 uncultured Gemmatimonadales bacterium | reverse complement strand
ACCGTTCCCCGGTCATCGACTGCCTGGCCGGAGAAAATCACCCCGGAGCGCAGGACAAATCTCACTTGAGCCCCATCTGCTCCGACCCTGAAATTTTCTCTTACCTGGCCGGAGGGGTAGCGGCTTCCGGCCGGGCTTTCTACCGTGGCCGAGTACTCACCCTCGGGCAGGGCCAGGACGAAAGTTCCATTCTCGCCGGTGACAGCCTGTGCCATACCCGTGCCGTCATGAGGCCAGATTAAAACCTCGGCCCCGGCTACGGGGGAGTCGGAATCATCGAGCACCCGGCCGCTGAGTTGGTAGGTGGGAGGATTGGTCAACTCCAGCCGGTAGCTCACCTGCTGATCCGCATCGGTGCCCGCGCCATCGAGCGTTTCCGCGGAAGCATCCAGATACCAGATGCTGCCGGGAAAGCTTTGCACAACTATAAAATAGGTGCCTCCGGTCTCCAGGGTGGTTCCGATTACGTTTCCTCCTATCCAGGTAGGCGCAAAGGAACGGGAGTCGGCAGGAGAGCTGTAATCTTCCAGCAAGCTGTAGTTGCCGCCGGAGACCAGGTTGCTGTCCGCATCCAGTAGCAGGGCCGTGACCCAGCCGTCGCCTTCTGGCAGGACATCGATCCGCACGTAATCTCCGGCCCCGGCCTCGAAAGTGAAAATATCCAGGTCACGTTCGGGAACCGAGGTTGCCGCGACCACGTCGCCATAGGATATTTCCTGGGCCGACTCGCGGCTGTCATTGGGTTCGGTTTCCTCTACGGTTGGTTCGGGCAGCTCATCCCCGGCGGAGGCCAGTGATGCAGAAGCCGGAAACGACAAGTTCGCCAGCCGGTTCATTTTGTTAAGGAGCGGCAGGTGATCTGCATCCGGCTCTAACCGGCGCAGGCCGTAAGCCAGGCTGCCGGCAATCAAGGCGGCTTCCTCCGGCGAGGGGGCGGTGTAAATACGGTCGGGCTCCGGGGGTGCACTCACCGTGATCGGGGCAATTTTGTCCAGCCGTTGAGCCCTTGGCCGGCGCAGTTTGACTGTCCGGCCCCCGGTTGCCGCAGACCGGGCTTTTAACATGGAAATCAGCCCGCGGTGTCCCTCGGAAAGACCGGCATATGACTGTCCGGTATCATCCGGCCCCGCCGCCGAGCCTTTCACTACTAAAAATGCTGTAAGAGCCAGAATAGCGGCCAGCAAGATGAGCTGAACTCTTCCACTCACTTCAAAACGTCTTTCCATCGATCTTTCCCTCCTTTTGACTTACCTGAATCATGTCAAAAAACTCAAATTTTCGAAATCTCGACCGGATTGCCCGGACAGTTAAATCCCGATAACAAACGGGATAAAAAACATCGTCATCACTAGAAAGTAAACGAACATGACCAGCGCCGTCTCCAGAAAAATTTTTGTTTTATCATAGATCAACATCATTTCATCCAGGATCAGGTTTCAGGTTGAAAAGTGAAGATAAAAAGAGATACTATTGGTTTTTTCTTTTCTCGCCGGAACCCTCCGAGGGGACTTTGCGCTGTTTTAAGAGTTTCTGCTGTTCGCGCTCGAGTTCCTCGAGCAGCTTGCGCTGGTGTTCGAGCGCCTGCCTGGCCGCCTGTTCACCCAGCATCTCCACCGGCGGAAGAGCTTCATTGAGCAACAGGGAGCCGTCCAGCAGTTCGGTGCCGCCTTCGAGCGGCACCTGGACCTGTTTCAGCTCCTGGCTCAAGCCGGCTATCTCCTGCTCGAGCTGCTCGACCATCAGGTCAAACGCCTCGCCGGGGTCGTCCAGGGTTCCCGAAGTCCTTTCATCGCTGCCGAAGGTGCTTTTCAGCATTTCGAGCTGGGATGACTTGTTTGAGATCTGCGATTGCAATTCATTGATTTTGTCTTTCTGCAGTGTGCTTCCGCCGCCGATCCTGCCGTAGATACGATTATCGAAAAGGCCGATTTCCTCGACAAATTCGGTCAGCGTGCGGGACAAGGCCACCTGTTTTTCCAGTGCCGAAATCGTCCTTTCCACTCTGGCCCTGGTGCGGTCGATCTCGGCCTGCCTTTCCGGCTCCGCTGGAGCGGGGGCCGCCACGGCTAACGGCAGCCAAAGGACCGAGACAAGACATATCTTCATCAGTGTTGAATTAAGATTGAGTTTCATAATATCCATATCCTCGCAAAAAAGTTTCTGATAATCCTGCTTCGGCTAAAAAGCAAGTTGCGTTCCAGAACCGTGCCCACCGTTTTCAGTCATGCGGCTCTCTTGAGAGAAACCCTTTAAAAGACAGCAATTGCCGACCGAAAATAAAAATTCAGCCGCCTTTCCCTCCAAGGTTCGAAAAAGGCCGGCCGGTTGGAAAATCGCTCGTCGAGGTATCAGATTTCTGACACTGTCGTTCAGAATGTTGAGACTTTAGAGGGGAGTTGAAAAAAAGATTTCAAACGCCCCGGGATAAAAATATATGGACTTTTCAGCACGCTTTCAGCCACGGATTATCCACAAACTCCGATGGCCGCACGCTGCCACAACTAATAAAACTTTGAAAGGCCCGCAAGTTACACACCCCGTCTGCAAACCTGACGTTTGACGCATACTGCAGACACTCCATGCAGGGGCGGGTCTCAGACCCGCCCTAGGGCAGGTTGTCGGAAAGCGCGAATGTGTC
>CAZSTM010000579.1:0-2650 GCA_964609635.1 uncultured Gemmatimonadales bacterium | reverse complement strand
TTTTAAATGCTAAACAAAATGTTCACTGCAAGTTCCTAACCGGACATTACTGGGTTTGAGATGGAAAAAAGAGCCGCTCTGGCGATGGGCTTGATCTTTTTGGTTTGGATGGTTTATTTCGTCCTTTATGCTCCGAAACCCCAGCCGCGACCGACCGAAATCACTTCCCGCCGGGATTCGACTGTGGAGGTCTCGGGAGCGGCGCAAGAGGAGATCGCCGAAAAAACTCCTGCCGTAGAGTTAACCGGGGAAAAAGACCGCTTGCTCTCCGCGGTAACCGCAGAGGATTCGGCAGGCGCGCCCGGGGATGAGCCTGTAGATACGGTTGTGGTAACCACGGACCTTTACCGGTACCATTTCATCACTCGCGGCGGGGTTCTGGTACGCGCCTATCTGAAAAACTACCCCTCATTCAGGCCGAACGGCTGGGATGAGACTGGAGAAACCCCGAGCGTACAGTTGATCCCCATCCGGAACAGCCGCTTTCTAGCCTCCCGTATATTTTTCAAAGAAGGTTCCGTAGACTTGAGCAGCCGGACTTTTAAGGCAAGTACTTATAGTTTAATCCTCGACAGTCTGCGTAACGAGGGCTCGGTAACCTTTACCAGCCCGCTACAAAAAGGCCGGGAACTGAAACTGGTTTACCTGTTTCGCAACGATTCGTATAAGATCGAAGCCAACTTGCATCTGCCGAAGGAGCTGCGCCAATCGGGAGAGAACCGGCTCGAAGTGGAACTCGGCCCGACCCTGGTCTCGAATGAAAAGAATCCCCAGGATGATTTTAACAACTACGGGATAGTTTACGGTGAGCAGGGAGGGGAAATAATTGCAAAATCCCTGAAAGACCTCGGCAAAAGCGCCTGGTCGCCCACCGAAGAGAGCAAAATTCTTTGGGGCGGGATCAAGAGCAAATACTTTATCGCCACCTTCCATGTCCCGCTTGATCCCATGGTTTCGGTTTCGGCCACGGGAAGCCTGGAAGGCCGCGATGTAACCTTCCGGGGCAGGTTCCCCGTGCCTCAGATCGACAAGCCGCTGCATTTCGCGGCCTATGTCGGCCCGCAGTCTTTCGATCAAATCAACGAGCTGAACTGGGGGCTGGAGAAGATCCTGGAGTACGGCTGGTCGATTATTCGGCCTTTCAGCAAGATATGCCTGGCGGTGCTGCTGTGGATGCATAAATATATCGAAAACTACGGACTGATACTGATTGTCTTTGCACTGCTGGTCAAGGTGGTTTTCTATCCCTTGACTATCAAGAGCACCAAGAGCCAGATCAAGATGCAGCAGATTCAGCCGCTGATGAACGAGCTGCGCGAAAAGCTCAAGGATGAACCACAAAAGCTGCAGCAGGAAACCATGCGCCTTTACAAGGAGCACAAGGTCAATCCGTTGGGCGGCTGTTTGCCGTTGTTGATCCAGATGCCGGTGCTGATTGGCCTTTTCTATGTGTTTCAGCGCACTATAGAGTTCCGCGGCGCCGAGGCTTTCTGGTGGCTCCACGATCTCAGCCAGCCGGATCCGATCCATGTCTGGCCGGTGGCCATGGGAATCACCACTTTCCTGCAGCAGAAACTCACTCCCACCCAGACCGATCCCAAGATGAAGCCGATCATGTATATTATGCCGGTATTTATGACCTATATTTTCTGGCGCTTCTCTTCCGGGCTGGTGATGTATTATACCTTTGTCAACTTCTTTCAGATTTTCCAGCAAGTTTATATCAACTGGCGCTATCACGGTGTCGCCCTGCCGGTGAAAAAAGCCGCTCCCGCAGGTGCCGCCTCCAAGCCCGGTGCCGGCAAGGCGTTAGCCGCCGGGGCAAAGAAGTCCAAGTCCGGGAAAGGCGCCTCCGCCGGCCTCGGCCCAAAGCAGGCTCGGACAAAGAAAGGCACCGGAAAGTAAGGCCTCTCCAGCGAAAAAACCGTTCTGAAAAATCGAAACGAAACCCGGTGGAAATACAAAACCCCGCATCTTTCTTGACAGATGCGGGGTTTTTAGCCGGGAGGGTCCCGGAAGGCTGACACCCTCCGGGAGGTCGAGGCCGCTTTTTGTGCGCCTGGGGTCAGACTATCTGGTCAACCAGAAGACCGATCAGGTCTCTGGCTTGTACAACCCGCGAGAGGAACTCCTCGCTGGGAACCTGACGAATCAGCTTTTGGGTCGTGTTGTCCCTGAGCTGGATAATCTTTATGTTGGTTTGACGGTCGACCAAAATCCTGGCTTCGATATCGAAAATGTCGAGAATCTGGTTGATGTTCTCCATCAACCGTTCCGTCTCCTGGCTGGACAGCTCCCATGGAGGCTGTGATCCACCGACAGCCTTGCCCTGAACCTTCTGGTTCGACGCGGTCGCTACGGCGCCGCCTGCGCCTTGCAGCGGCTTTTCGGCAGCAGACCGCTCGGATTGCACCGGGTTCGGTTGCACATGGCTTGCCTGACGAACGGCATCCTCCACGCGGCCGACATTACTACTGGGCATTGTTAGCACTCCTTCGCCGGCAAAATTTAGAGCAAAGGCATCCCCCAGGCATATAGCCTGAGCCTGGTTTTACCGGGTTAAGATTGTGTTTTACCTCCGCTGGAAGATGCGGATTAGCTCAGCAGGACCAGCACGTTGTTTGACAGATTATTCGCCTGGTTCAAGAAA
>CAZSTM010000578.1:0-2653 GCA_964609635.1 uncultured Gemmatimonadales bacterium | reverse complement strand
TGATGATGGAGTGCATCCTCGGCCCCGGACATGATACCGTGTCCACCGAGGAGTTCCGCAAGGTGCAGGAAAGGGTGCGGGTATTTATCGATCAGACCACCGGGATACAGACAATAGTCCAGATGCAGGGCCTGGTGGAGATGGTGAGGGAATTCGGCTACGTTGAGCCCGGGAAGATACTGGATGCCCCGGGTTACAAGGCCATATACAACGAGAGACTGCTGGAGATGGTCAACCGGCGCATGGCCGGTCACCGGGCCGGAGAACTGGATGCGGCGGATTTCACCGTCAGAGCGGCGGTGAACTTTGTAAAAACCTTGCGGAAGGCCGGGATAACCTGCTACCTGGCCAGCGGAACGGATATCGAGGATGTCAAGAACGAAGCCGGCGCCCTGGGGTACGCCGATCTGTTCAACGGCGGGATTTTCGGCAGCGTGGGGGATATCAACAAGTTTTCCAAGAAGATTTTGATCGCTAAAATCATCCGGGATTTCAGCCTCGAGGGCCCGCAGTTGTGCTGTTTCGGCGATGGTCCGGTGGAGATCCGGGAGACCAAAAAGGCCGGCGGGCTGACCGTGGGGGTCGCCTCGGACGAGGTACACAGGGCCGGTCTAAGCTTAAGTAAACGCGAGCGGCTGATCAAGGCCGGGGCCGATACCATCATCGGCGATTTCACCGAAGCGGAGAAGATTCTCGAATACCTGAAAATCAAGGTTTGACAACCGCGGTGCCTGCCGCTTTTTTTCTATCCATTCACATTCTCATGCTCCAAGTTCGCGGATCACCTCGTTGACCGCCGCGCGGGCCTTTTCGATGAAAGGGATCCAGCGGCAGGAATCGACTATGGTACCGATGCTGACCGCCTCGTCAAGTTTTTTGAGCAGGTCTTTCCGGCCCGCCTTTTCCGCCAGCTCCCAGGCGATCCGCAGAGCCTCGTAATCCTGGACACCCTGTCTCATCAGTTCCCAGCGCATGCCGTCCAGCGGCCCCCCATCGCCCGGATAGAGGAAATAATTGTCCCCGGAGTGCCACTTGTACCTGGGCTGTTGCCAGACATCCTCGGGGTAGGCGTTCACCGCCCAGCGCGTGTAGCCGTCGAAACCGTACTTCCAGGAAAGCCAGGCCAGAAGTCTGCACTCGCGCAGTGGCGAATACAGGAAAGTATTGGGAAAGTAAGGCATGCAGGCGGTGTACCAGGTGACATAGCGGCTCTTGTCCTGGTGCATGCGCCTGACCACCGGTTCGATTTCCGCCCAGCGGTCAGGGTCGGTCATCTCATCGAAGTGGAATACGATTTCATCACCCCACTTGCGCTCATCGCCCGGGTAGCCGCCCGAGGCGGCTATTTTGAAATCCGGAGCGGTCCGGATGATGAAATCGAAAATGACCTTCATAACAGCTTCCGGCTTTTCATCGAACCCGAGCAGGGCGATTTCGAACCACCCTTTCTTTTTAAGATGCTCGCGGAATACCGGTAAAAAAGCCGACCAGGCCTCACTCCAGATAGCGTCGCCCACGGTGGTCTCGGCCGTGCGGTATTCGCCGGCCACCGTGTCGAGGTAGCGGATGTGGGCGTCCAGGGTGCTGCCGGGCCCCATTACCAGGGCATAGCAGTCTATTTTATCCCTGACCCCGGCTTGGATCATAAGCTCCACATAGCGGTCGAACACCGTAAAGTCCCACTCGAAACGGCTTGCCCCGCCGGGGGTGAACTCGCCGGGATACTTCCATTCCACCATGGTGTCGAAAGGATAGCCGCTCTGGCTTTTCCAGGGATCGTAGACAATACTGGTCATGATAGATTTCATTCCGTGCGCGGCGAAATTCTGTGCATACCGCTCCAGAATGCGCCAGTGCTCCTCGCTCCAGACCTCTACCTTATACGCCCTGGCCACTCCACTGGGGTCCTGCCAGATGTTGAGGTAATAGCTCCAGTCCGGGGGTTCCGGCAGTATCGCCGGGAGAACCTCTACTTCCAGGTCGAATTCGGCCCCCCCGCCCGAGGCGGCCCCTATCTTGAATTTTCCCTGGTAGGTCCCGAAAGAAAGGTCCCGGGGCAGTTTCAGGGTAAGCCATACCGGTTGAACCAGGTTGGCGTCCACATCCACCGCTTTATCCTCGAGCAGAGGGTCGGCGGTAAGCATCATGGTTTCATCGACCGGCAGGAAGGCGCCATAGCGGACCTGCACGGAGCTTCCCGGAATCACCGCCGAGCCGGGACCGGCAAGCTCGGAGGCAGAGCCTGTCAGCCCCCGGATATCCCGGCTGCTTTTTACCGCCACCTGGGCGCTGAGCACCTCTCCGGCCAGCCCCTCGAGCCTGATTTCGCGGTTTTCAGGGTGCCTGCTGAAAGCTCCCTGGGCGATGCGCATCTCTATCGGGACAGTCCAGGCCTCGAAGACCTGCGGCTTGCTGTCGCCTTGGTTTCCGCTGGAAGAACAGCCGCCGAGCATGACTGTCAGACCGAGGATGAAAAGCAGCGGCTTTGCCATTTTTCCCTCCCGGTAAATTAACCCGAATTATTCATAAAAACGGACCTTGCCCGGTTTTGTGTAGGGGCCGTTCGTGAACGGCCCTGAAAATATTTTCGGAGCAGTCGTCATGAGCGGCGCGACTCACCCGAAAACAGTGTAGATAGTATATTAGCTGTAGG
>CAZSTM010000577.1:0-2670 GCA_964609635.1 uncultured Gemmatimonadales bacterium | reverse complement strand
CCCTTAAGTGACGTGGACCGATGCCCGCGGGCACGGAAAGGAGAATGGAAATGGAGAAAGCCAACAACAGCCGGTTTCTGGGGGCGCTGGGGTTCCTGGGGTTTCTCGGGTTCCTGGGGTTTATGCCCAGTGAGAACTATCAACACCTGACCAGGTTGGCGCTGGTCTCGTTGCTGTCCCTGGCTTCCCTATTGGTCCTGGTTCCATTTGACAAGTCCAGGGTAAAAGTGCCGATCGATCCCAGGAAGAAAGTCTATCTTGGTTGTCTGGTTTTTCTGGGATTTCTGTGGTTTCTCGGCAGCTCCATTCCGATGTTTGCCGGCTTCGCATGCTTAGCTATCGTCTCGGGCATGGCCGTTCAGGCGAAGGGGCAGGATCAGACCGAGGCGGACAACCGGTAGCGGATGCCGAGCAAATCGCTGGAGCGCACCTCCAACCTAGTTCCCGGCAGCTACCGCCTGGTAATCGAGGTGCGTGACAGAAGCAGCGGCCAGAGGAAAAAAATTGCCACCTTCTTTGAGCTGGCTACCCGCGAGGAACCATAACTTTTATCTGATATTTCTCCTTACCGGG
This sequence comes from uncultured Gemmatimonadales bacterium, assembly GCA_964609635.1. Taxonomy (GTDB): domain Bacteria; phylum Gemmatimonadota; class Glassbacteria; order GWA2-58-10; family GWA2-58-10; genus JAFGTO01. The sequence goes on along the minus strand of CAZSTM010000577.1, from coordinate 2,097 downwards.
CTTTCAATTCAGGACAGCTACAAAAACGAAACTTTATGCGCCTGGAGATTTTCTGGAACATCCCGGGCGCTTTTTGTTATATTATTCAGTTATCAGTCAACCTGCGCTTAAAAAGCAAAAATACCTTGAAAGGACACCACTCATGTCGCTCAAACTCGAACACCTGAAAAATTTCGGCGGGCGAAAGGGCCCTCTTCTTTTTATAATCATGGACGGAGTGGGAATCGGCAAAGACGACGACACCAACGCGGTGTACCTGGCCAAAACCCCCACCCTGGACAGGCTCTGGGCCGAATGCGAACTTTACACCCGGCTCAAGGCCCACGGTCCGGCGGTTGGTCTGCCCTCCGAGGACGACATGGGCAACAGCGAGGTGGGCCACAACGCTCTCGGGGCGGGGCGCGTATTAGCCCAGGGCGCCAAGCGAGTCAACCTGGATATCGAGTCCGGCAAAATCTACCAGACCGAGATCTGGAGCCGGGTAATCGCCGCCGGCAAAGCCGGGGGCAAGGTGCATTTTATCGGGCTGCTCTCGGACGGCAACGTGCACAGCCATATCAAGCACCTGTTCAGCATGATCGAGCGCTGCGCCGCCGAGGGCGTGCCGGCCCTGCGGGTGCACGCCCTGGCGGACGGCCGCGATGTGGGTGAGCGCTCCGTGCTCGAGTATCTCGAGCCTACCGAAAAACTGCTGAAAAAAATATCCGCCGAGCGCGGTTTCGATTACCGGATCGCCTCAGGCGGCGGACGCATGAAAGTGACCATGGACCGCTACGAGGCCGACTGGAGCATCGTGGAGCGGGGCTGGAACGCCCACGTGCGCGGCAAAGGCCGCGCTTTCGGCAGCGCAAGCGAGGCCGTTCAAACCATGTACGCCGAAGACCCCAAAAATACCGACCAGTACCTCGACTCCTTCGTGGTAGCAGACAGCCAGGGCCGGCCGGTAGGCTCGATTACCGACGGCGATGTGGTGATCTTTTTCAACTTCCGCGGCGACCGGGCAATCGAGATCAGCAAGGCTTTCACTCAGGATAAGTTCGATAAGTTCGACCGCGAACCCCGCCCCGAGGTGCTTTATGCCGGCATAATGGAGTACGACAGCGATATCAAGATGCCGCCCGAGTTCCTGGTCCAGCCCCCCCACATCGAGCGCTCGGTGAGCGAGTACCTGGCCGCCGAAAAAGTAAAGATGTTCGCTATCGCCGAGACCCAGAAGTACGGCCATGTTACCTATTTCTGGAACGGCAACCGCTCCGGGTACATCGACCGGAGCCTGGAAACCTATGTCGAGATCACCTCGGACAAGATCGAGTTCGACAAGGCGCCCAAAATGAAAGCCTATGAGGTCACCGAAAAAACCGTGGAGCTGCTCGAAAGCGGAGACTTCCGCTTCGGCAGGGTCAATTTCGCCAACGGCGACATGGTGGGCCATACCGGAGTGATGGAGGCCGCAATTACGGCTGTGGAAACCGTGGATGAGTGCGTGGGCCGGCTGATCGAGACCATTCTCGGCCTCGACGGCATCTGCGTGGTCAGCGCCGATCACGGCAACGCGGACGACATGTACATGATCAGGAAAGGCAAGCGCGAGCCCAAGACCGCCCACAGCCTTAACCCGGTGCCTTTCTGGATTATCGATTCCGGCTACGCAGGCGAATACGCCATGGACGAGATGGACACCCCGGGGCTTTCCAACGTGGCCGCTACGCTGCTCAATCTCTTGGGCTACCGGAAGCCGCAGGACTACGACCCCGCGCTGATACGGTTTAAATGAAAAAACAGGAGTCAGGAGTCAGAACTCAGGAGTCAGTAGAGTCACAGCATGGCGGAGATCCGTGCGCAGCACGACACATCCGCGCATAAATGTGCGTGATTTTCAGTAGTCAGTCATAATGAGCCTTCGATTCACCCGGAAACAATTAAAATACATTGCCATGTTTCGGGCGAGGCATGCCTCGCCCCTACGACAGTTTTGTCGTTTTTTCAATTTTCCTAATTCCCTTATAAGGCTCATACGCTTTTATAACACCACCAGGGTAAATGTAGGGGCACAGAGGGCAGTGCTCGTGAGTGAATGCGAACGAGAGGTGTGGATGA
>CAZSTM010000576.1:0-2671 GCA_964609635.1 uncultured Gemmatimonadales bacterium | reverse complement strand
ACCTTTAATAAGCCCCTACGGTCTTGGGTTCTACACATCAATATTCACCCTCAACGATCAAACTGCACCTATGTTGTTTGCGCCTGCAGCGCTGAATTATTATCTTGCAGATTGATTATCATCCCGTGAAATTCTCCGGTTATTTTTTACAAATACACACCTCCGGTTAAAATCCGTACCGGCCGAACCGGGGTAACTTTAAAAGGAGCCGCCCATGGGATCGAGCGAGATAACCCGCAGGGATTTTATCACTTCCGCCGCAGGAGCGGCCGCTGCCGCTGCTTTGCCGGCAGGAGCGAACCCGCCTGGGGCCGCCGGAACTCCTAAGCGCCCGAACATTCTGCTGCTCATTGCGGATGACCTGGGGGACGGCGACCTGGGCTGCTACGGCCACCCGACCATGCGCACCGAAAACCTCGACCGCCTGGCCGCCGGGGGCATGCGTTTTACCGGCGCTTTTGTCACCACCAGCAGCTGCTCTCCCAGCCGGGCCTCGATGTTTACCGGTCGATACCCCCACGCCACCGGCGCGGAAGACCTTCACGTGCCCCTGCCCGCGGACCAGAAAATCCTGCCCTCCTACCTGGCCGAGGCGGGTTACTATACGGCCAATGTAGGCAAGCTTCACCTGGGCGAAAACGGCGCGGCGCAGTTCGACAGGGTGGAGGATAAACTGGAAAGCTGGCTCAGCGTGCTTAAAGAGCGGCCCGGCGACAAACCCTTTTTCCTCTCGGTGGGGTTCCACGACCCGCACCGGCCCTACCAGCCGGACACCATACCCGACCCTACCGACCCGGCCGAGGTGATCGTGCCGCCCTTCCTGGCCGACACCCCGGAGACCCGCCAGGACCTGGCCGGCTACTATGATGAAGCGACCCGAATGGACCGCGAAATCGGGAAGATCCTGGCCGAGCTCGACAGCCGGGGCCTGGCCGAAAACACCCTGGTGATTTTTTTCTCGGACAACGGGATGCCTTTCCCCAGGGCCAAGACCAGCTGCTACGACAGCGGGATCCGTGTCCCGCTGATCGTGCGCCGACCGGGCCGGGTGAGCGCGGGCGAGGTCAGCCGCTCGCTGTTCAGCACCGTGGACCTGGCGCCCTCGGTCCTGAGCCTGCTGGGCCAGGAGGTTCCGGCCCGCATGCAGGGCATGGATCTTAGCCGGGTGCTGACCGATCCGCAGGCGGAAGCTCGCGAGTACATTCACGCCGAGCGCAACTGGCACAACCTGGACGACCACCAGCGCGCGGTGCGCGATAAGCGCTACAAGTACATCCGCAACCACTTCCCCCGCCGAATGATGCCCCTGGCCTCGGACCTTATGAGTAGCCCCAGTTATCTGTCGCTGCTGCGCCTGCGCGATCTCAACCGCCTGACCCCCGAGCAGATGCGCCTTTTCATGGTCCCGCGCGCAGGCGAAGAGCTTTATGATACCTGGAACGACCCTTACGAATTCGCCAACCTGGCGGGCGACCCCAAATACTCCGGCGTGCTCGAGCGTCTCCGCGACGAGTGCCGGCGCTGGACCTCCGCCACCGGGGATGTTCCCCCGGGCAAACGCCGCAAGGACAACCTGGACATTTTCACACGTGAGAAATACGGCAAGACCGGCGGCGAGCCGGAGCTCTGGATCGAGGAGGAAAAATAAGCGGCACTCGCGCCTTTTTATCGAGGGCGGCCGGCGAGTCGCCCTTACTCTTAGATTCCGGCATAACTTTTGCTTATTCGAATCTTGAACACCCGAGCTCGCTGAATTTTTTGTCCGACAAAAAAACTTAAAAGGCACATGAAATCGACTCTGAAAATATTGCTCTTCCTGCCGGCGATCTTTCCCTCCGGCGGCCTGGTAGCCGCCGAGGTCGATAGTTTGCACTCGGAGCTGAAAGAACTCCAACTCAGGCGTGACTCCTGTTACCAGCGCCGGGATTCTCTGGAGCGCCTGGTGAGGTTCCACTCCCAGGAGGTGGTGCAGCTTAAGCGCAAGCTTTCCTCGGGAGAGTTTTCGCCGGTCGAGAAATACCGTCTCGAAACAGGCTTGCGCGCCGGCCAGACCCTGGCAGACAGCCTGGATGCTTTGAGTCTCACGGTCTCCGGCCTGGAGAGCGGGATCGCCGAACTCGGCCGCAGAGGCGACCTGCTCTGCGCGGGAGCTATCGATTCATTGAGCCGGCTGCTCGAAAAAAGCAGTTCGGTGGAGCGGGTACGGGATATACTGCGCAGGATCGGGGAATACCGTTTGCTGCGGGCCGCTTTCGCACCGGCCGGCGGCGGCGCTTACGCCGTCCGGGCGCAATCGCTCGAGGGCCAGGCCGCAGAGCTTACCATCGAGCCCGGCGATTCGCCGGAAGACATTCGCGATAAGGCCGATTTTTTCTCAGACATGGCGGATAAATGGGAACATCACCTGACCCTGATCAAAGCCCGCATCGGGCATCTCGATGAGGAACGTTCCATCCGGCGGCGGATAGGCGAGTTCGCCCAGGAAATCTCGCTGTTCGACCACGGACCGGCCAGCAGCAGGGCCAGGGTCACCTCCACCGGTACCGGTGTGGAGGATCAGCCGGGGGCTGACCGGGAGCCGACTTTCGGCCCGGAAATAGAAACACCGCTCTCGGAAGGACTCGTCGGTTCCGAGGTGGGCCGGGACCTGGAACTCTACGATCTGGAGCAA
>CAZSTM010000575.1:0-2682 GCA_964609635.1 uncultured Gemmatimonadales bacterium | reverse complement strand
GGCTGGAGCTGAACCTGGCCGCGGTCAAGAAAAACTTGGAAAACCTGTTTCTCCGGGCTCCGGTAAGCGGCCAGCTTAGCCTGCTCGATGCCGAGATCGGCGAGCAGAAACTTCAGGGGCAGCGCCTGGGGCAGATCGACGTGCTGGATGGCTACAAGGTGCGGGCATATATCGATGAATACTATATCTCCCGGATTAACCAGGGCCAGACCGCTACCTGCGAGTTGGCCGGGCAGGCATATCAGCTTGTCCTTAAAAAAGTTTACCCGGAAGTACGCAACGGGCAGTTCGAGGTTGACCTGGAGTTCACCGGCGAGGTTCCTCAGGATATCCGCAGGGGGCAGACCCTGCAGATCAAGCTGGCCCTGGGAGACTTGACCGAGGCGATACTGGTGGCAAGGGGCGGGTTCTACCAGAGCACCGGGGGCAACTGGGCTTTCGTGCTCGATCCCTCGGGCCGGTTCGCGGCGCGCAGGCCGATCCGCATCGGCCGCCAGAATATGGAACAGTTCGAAGTCCTGGAAGGTCTTAAACCAGGAGAGAAAGTGGTCACTTCGACCTACGAAAACTATCTCGAGGTGGATAAACTGGTCTTGAATTAAAGAAATGCTGAGCTCTGAAACCAATTTACATTTCACATATTTACATCCTTGGAGGAAAAAATGATTAAGACGCTCGATCTTACCAAGATTTACACCACCGAAGAGGTGGAGACCACAGCCCTGAACAACGTCAATATCGAGGTCAGCCCCGGTGAGTTCGTGGCGATCATGGGTCCTTCGGGGTGCGGGAAATCGACCCTGCTCAACCTGCTCGGCCTGCTGGACCAGCCCACCTCCGGCCAGCAGTATTTCAACGACCTGGAAGTGTCACGCTATTCGGAAAGGCAGCGGGCTAATTTGCGCAAGGCTAACATCGGCTTTGTCTTCCAGAGTTTTAACCTGATCGACGAGCTGACCGTGTACGAAAACGTGGAGTTGCCTCTATTGTACCTGGGGCTTTCGGGCGGGGAGCGGAAAAAGCGGGTGGAAGAGGCGCTGGAGCAGATGGAGATCACCCATCGCCGGAAGCACTTTCCGCAGCAGCTTTCAGGGGGCCAGCAACAGCGCGTGGCCGTGGCCCGGGCCGTGGTGACCCGGCCCAAGCTGATCCTGGCCGATGAGCCTACGGGCAACCTGGATTCGGCCCATGGCGATGAGGTGATGAACCTGCTCACCGACCTGAACAAGGCCAAAACCACGATAGTCATGGTCACCCACTCCGTGCACTATGCCGGGTACTGCCACCGGATAGTGAACCTGCTGGACGGTCATATAGTGACCGAGAACGTCCGGGAGGTCGTCGGTGTTTAAAAATTATTTCAAAGTTGCTATCCGCAACCTGCTGCGGCACAAGGCTTACTCGGCGATAAATATTGTCGGCCTGGCAGTGGGCCTGGCCTGCTGCCTGGTAATCGCCCTGCCGGTTTATTACCATCTCTCTTTCGACAGGTTCAACCGCAATTACGACCGGCTCTGCAGGATCACTATAATCGCCAATTTCAAGGACCAGGAACCTATCGGCCATGGCGGGTCTTTCGGGCCGATGGGCCGGGACTTTATGAATAATTACCCTGAGGTGGCTGGATACGCAAGGTTGTATATGGATTATGCAACCGCGCAGCTTCGCTATGCAGACACGAAGATAGAGGTTTGGAATACTTGCTACAGCGAACCGGCCTTTTTCGACCTGTTCAGTTTCGAGCTTGCCGCCGGGGATCCCAAAACCGCCCTTTCCACTCCCAATAGCCTGGTGCTGACCCAGAAAACCGCGCATAACCTGTTTGGAGACAAGGATCCGCTTGACCAGATAGTGGAGTTGAACGACGGGGTAAAAGGAAAGACTACTGAATTCGTGGTAACCGGAGTTCTTAAAGATATCCCCCCCAACTCTCATATCCGTTTCGACATTCTGCTTCCGCTACAGAGTAAATGGACGCCGGAAGCGCTCGCCAGTTACCAGAGTTATCCGGATTTTTTCACTTACTTCCTGCTTGCCCCCGACGCGGACTGCAAGGAGCTGGAGCGGAAAGCGGCCGGGTATTTCAAGGAGCGCCAGACCTGGCTGGCCGAGGAGCTTACCCTTATTATGCAGCCGCTCCGCCAGGTCCATCTTCATTCCGGATACCTGAGATACGATCTTAACTGGCGCAAGAACGACATTTCCACTATTTACATTTTCTCCGCGGTAGCGTTCCTGATCCTCCTGATCGCCGGTATCAATTTCGTCAACCTTTGCACCGCGCGCTCCGCCTGCCGGGCCAGGGAAGTGGGGATCAGGAAAGTGGTGGGAGCGAACCGTACCCAACTGATCGGGCAGTTCTTGTGCGAATCGGTCCTGGTCTGTCTCTTTGCCATGATTCTCGCCCGCGTCATTCTCGAGCTGGCGCAGGTTCCACTTAAGGATTTTTTCGGGACTGAGCTTGATTTCGAGCTGTTGAACCGATTGCCCTTTATCGGGGTCCTGGCGGTCCTGACAGTCGTGCTGGGGATTCTTGCCGGCTGGTACCCGGCTTTGCTGCTGTCCTTGCCACGACCCCAGGATGTGCTCAAGGCCGCGGGACGGAGCACGCCAAAGGGCCTGGGTTTGAGAAGAACGCTGGTGGTTGTGCAGTTCACCGCTTCTGTCATCCTGGTGGTTTGC
>CAZSTM010000574.1:0-2693 GCA_964609635.1 uncultured Gemmatimonadales bacterium | reverse complement strand
GCTCCTTAATTTTTTTCACCTGATAAATGTTTGCTTTTTACACTCGAGCAGCGGCACCGCTCTTTTATTTCACTCTTGCCCGCGGACCACCGCCTCCCGCGGCGAAAAAGTCTTGAAAAACACCAACATCAAGGACCCTGCGAGCAGGCTCACTCCGGCCGTACCGAGAGCGATCAGCGAGTGACGCAGGTAAACCAGCATGGAGGCCGGCAGGGTGAAATTGAGAATGGTGCCCACGGTGGCGATATAAAACAGGTTCAGGCAGAGCAACAGTGACAGGCCCGCCAGGATCAGCACCGGTGCGCCCTGCTTTGAATCCGCCACCGCCACCCGGCGCATCTCCTCATGCATCAAACACTTGGTCCGGCTCAAAAGGTCCGGGGAGGGACCCTCTACCCGATAGTGGCCGAGCAACTCGCGTATTTTCTGATCATCTAAAGTCTGCATTTTCATCCTCCCGCAGTAGGAACCTCGGATTGAAAAGTTTCCATCTTCTCACGGAGCATGTGGGTTGCGCGGTGAAGACGGCTTTTGACCGTACCCAGCGGCTTGCCGATCACCGCGGCAATCTCCTGCTCGCTCTTGTCATGGTAGTAGCGCAGCACAATTACTTCCCTCATTTTGACCGGCATACCGGCCAGCATTTTTTTCACCTTCCCGGCCATAACTATCTGATCGGCATCAACATCCGGGTTGACAGCCAGGCTCTGGGAGACATCTTCTATGTCAACAAAGCTCCTGCGGCTCTGTTTCCGCATAACATTCCGGCACTGGTTCAGGGCGATTTGAAACAGCCAGGTAGAAAAGCGTGCATCCCCGCGAAAAGAGCCGATATGGCGAATCACCCGCACCCAGGTCTCCTGGAAAATGTCATCAGCCGTCTCACGATTTTCAACTATCCGAATGATGAAACTGAAGAGCGGATTCTGGTATTCCCGCACCACCTCATCAATCGCCCCTGGTTCGCCCTGTTTCAGTCTCTCGACAAGGGCGATTTCTTCAGTTGGGCTAAGACCGGTTAATTGTCGTTCACTCACTGGGCGCCATGGATAGGAGGATAAATTTTTCTCAAGGTGTCAGGGATAATTCTTTTTTCACCCCGATCCCGGCTCCCACAATTTAAGACCACACAATGGGAAAATCGGTTCAATTTTTCCCACACTAATACGCAGAAGTGCCGGGCGAGACAATTTCAAACGCGAGTTAAACCGGATAGACCCCCGCCGCTAAAGGATATTATTCGGTGCGAATCCTTTCTTTGCGCTCGGCTTGCATTCGAATGAGCGACTCTTTATCTTTTTTCTTTGAGAATTTAACACTTTTAGCTCGCAAATAAACACTTTTTTCCCATTCCACACTTTTCAGCCGGCCTGATTGGAAGGAGCAAAAGATGAAAAATTCATCCATTCTTTTTACCTTGCTGCTGACCGCCGTGTATTTTATCGATCTTGGCGCCGGGGAGTTGTTTTCAGTTCCCGAATCGGTGGAGACCCGCTGGAGTTCATTCGAAAACCCTTCCGGAGCCAAGGGCCGGGCCGGTCGGGCCAATCAGGGCCGTAAAGGCGCCCCTTTCCGAAAAATCGCCGCCGGTGAGACTGTTACCCTGGCCGAAATAGACGGCCCCGGGGTAATCCGGCGCATCTGGCTCACGGTTCGTCCCGGCAATCCAAACCACCTGCGCGGCCTGGTTGTCAGAATGTTCTGGGAGAACCAGGAAGCTCCGTCAGTGGAAGCCCCCCTGCAGGATTTTTTCGGCATCCCTTTCGCCCGGCAGGTTCGGTTCGAATCCTGTTTTTTCTCCAGTCCCGAGGCACGGTCTTTTAACTGTTCCATCCCCATGCCGTTCAAAACAAAGGCGCGTGTGGAGGTGGAGAACCAGTCTGCTGAAGACTGCGGCTCACTGTTTTACGATATCAACTACACCATCGGCGACAAGCTGCCGGAGGAGCTTTGTTACTTCCATGCCCGCTACCGCCGCGAAAACCCCACAACCCCGAAAAAAGATTTCCGGATCCTGCCGCGTATCACGGGCAGGGGACGGTTCCTGGGCTGCAACGTGGGTGTAAGAGCCATCGGTGATTACCAGGAACCTATCTGGTTCGGCGAGGGGGAGGTAAAGATCTACCTGGACGGGGATAAGGAATACCCCACTCTCTGCGGCACGGGCACCGAGGATTATGTCGGCAGCGGCTGGGGCCTGGGAGTGTTCGATCACCTTTATCAGGGCTGCCTGCTGAACTCCCAGGCTCACGGAGTCTGGGCTTTCTACCGCTACCACGTGCCTGACCCGGTCTATTTCCACCACGATATCAGGGTGGACCTGCAGCAAATCTCAGGAACCATGACAGAAAACCTGATCAAGCACATCAAGCCCGAGAATTACCCGGAGCTCACCGCCACCCACCAGGTTTTCGACCCTGAAAAAAACCGGGAAGGCTGGCATAATTTCGAAGCGCCCCAGGATGTTTGCGCCACGGCTTACTGGTATCAGACACTGCCCTCGCCTGAATGGGGCCCGCTTGAAAGCTTTGAGAAGAGGATTAAAGACCTGGGATTGAACAAGGAATAGAACACAACCGAATCTCAAGTGGGAAGCCGTGTGGGTCCATTGATGAGGATTAAGGCTGCGGGATAGAGGGTTGCAATCCCTAGATTTCAGCCTTTGAACAGGCTACAGATTGTAAATTACACCT
>CAZSTM010000573.1:0-2695 GCA_964609635.1 uncultured Gemmatimonadales bacterium | reverse complement strand
TCCAATCCTCAACCCGATTTGCGAACGGTTTTTCAATGGCGCGGCACCGAGATCAGTGGGCCATGAGTAAAGAAGTACTCCAAAAGCTATTATCAGGATTGAAATAACTCTGGCCATAGTATCTCCTCTCAATTTGGAGGTTGGTTTAGCTGACTTCTGAATCCATAATGGAGTATTTTTATGATTTGCTATAGGTCTGCAGTTTCCGCATCAGAGATTGCAGCAGCTCGCCAGCTACTGACGATTCAGATCGATGTCACCCACACCGGTATATGCGTGAATATCTCCCTCGTCCCCACTCCCGATGGCTCCGCTTACTATTCTGTCCGACACCTGCCCATCTACAGGGAAACCGAGTTCGATTGAGCCGACGCCTGTCGCCAGGTCAACCCTTACTTCTATATCTGCGGGCAGACTGAGCTTAATAGAACCCACACCCGCCTCAAGGCTGCAACTGCCCTGTGGTCGGCCCTGGTAGTCAATGTCGCCCACACCAACGCTCAGGTTCAGCTGAGCTACTGCCGGTGCGGTGATCTTAATTTCTACAGCAACGTTTTGGAGAGTTGAAGGTTTGTCCGTCCTGATCTGCACCCCGCCCTCCAGCTCGGTCATCTCGATCTCTATCAGGTCCAGGTCTTCCTCGCGCGCTGATAACTTAGTGGCTGCAACCTGGACTGTACCCTCACTGCCGGCACCGACAGTTACCTTGCCGACAAAGTTCTCGACCACTAAACCGGGAGCATCGCCGACCGAAAAGCTCCTCCGCACTACCTCGGAGTATTTATAAGTAAAGTCCTTGATCGGTTCAGTCGTGGTCTTCGAGCCACAAGAAATTATTCCCGAGAGCATGGATAGTAAGGCGTACAGGGACAAAGCCGGCAACCGGGAGGATTTTTTTAATCCGGACATTCTAAGGTCTCTCACGGTATGTAACTCTCCTATCGGCTTCTGTACCTTTTTTATCCGGTTCAAACCATTTGCCGGATTCAGGAACATAACACCATATTTGTCATAACGTAATAAAACGTGCAGTCTTTACTTTCAAGGTTCTCGACAGAATCTTGAATTTCTTTCGTGGTAGATTAATCGTTTTGCCAGGTACTATCAAGAGTTCTACCGATCGAAACGGGAAAGAAATACACCTCTGACTTAATCTATTCTTAACCCGCCACGGCCAAAGGGTATTGCAATCGGCATCGGCAGGGCCACACCCGCGCATAACTCCCTTGACTGAATCAACTAAAAAAGATATTTTCCCCCAATAAATTGTTGCCGGCATTAATGTGAAGACACCTTTTCTGCCGGCGTAGTGAAAAGTATGGGATTCAATCGACAGTCGCGAAAGGGGATAAAGTGAGAAAAAGCCCGACGCTTTTTGCAGGATTTTCAAAAAGATTTTTTCTTATTTCTTTAGTGACAGGGATGCTCATAAGCCTGGGCTGCGGAGGCCAAGGGGACAAACCTGCGGAAAAAGGAACGCCGGATTACATGGTTCAACAGGGTGATACCATCAAGGTAGATTACAAGGGTATACTGGATGACGGTTCTATCTTCGATCAGTCCAGACAGGAGGCGCCCCTGGAGTTCGCGGTCGGCGCCGGACAGCTCATCCGCGGCTTCGATGAGGGTGTCCTGGGCATGAAGCTGAACGAGGAGAAAAGTATCACCCTCCCACCCGAGGAAGCCTACGGCATGCCTGACCCCAATCTAGTCCGCTCATTCCAGAAGGATTTTTTCCCGGAAGATGTAAAGGTGGAAATCGGCCAGAGACTGCAGCTGCAGGATCAGTCGGGCCAATCGCATCCCTGTACGGTCACTGAGATAGCCCAGGACAGCGTGAGCCTGGATTTCAACCATCCGCTGGCCGGCAAAACTCTCACTTTCGAAATAAAGGTGGTGGAAATCCAATAGTTCCCTGCCCTGCCGTATATAAACAGAGACCTGAAACAGCGCGCTCGATGGAAACCCCCGGAAAGGTCGGCTCAACGGCCGGCAGGGGGTTTTTATTTGACCTTTGCCTGAAATGAACCATAGATTAAAAAATTTATTTTTGGACTGAGAGCTTACTCATGCTGAAAGACAACCCTTCCACCGGTTCGGTTTCGGAGCGCTTCTCCTCACGATGGGCCATGCTGGCCACGGCCCTGGGGATTGCCATCGGCACCGGCAACATCTGGCGTTTTCCGCGGGTGGCCGCAGCCAACGGCGGCGGGGTGTTCATACTGCTCTGGATGGTCTTTCTTTTTCTCTGGTCCATACCGCTTCTTACAACCGAGAGCGCGCTGGGCCGTTACAGCCGCCGGGGCACTCTCGGCTCCTTCGGCGAACTGATGGGAAGGGGCGGCCTCTGGATTGGCCAACTTCCAATCTGCCAACCTGTTTGATGTTCAGACATATTTCAGGCTGCAGGGAATTGATGTCGAGAATCCCCTGGTGGCACTCAGAAGAATGTCTGAAAAGGAGTTCAATATTAGTTTTTGGGGACAGGATTTTGCTAAATTCACCAGGACCCGGCCCGAGCAAATGCAACAGATATTAAAGCGGCTCGCCGTCATGGGATTCATTCTTTATGACCTGGAAAATGATTATGTGACGCTCCGTCAGAAAACTTTTGACTGGATCTATGCCAGTGTAAATTATATTGATTATGATGTTATCAACCTGGTTTCCGAAACCACAGGATTGCAGGAGAACG
>CAZSTM010000572.1:0-2699 GCA_964609635.1 uncultured Gemmatimonadales bacterium | reverse complement strand
TTTCCTTCCGCGCCCGCGCTCCTCGGTCTCCCCTCGGGCAAGCTCCACCACCTTCCCATAGCATTCGGCGGCCAGAGTCTCTCCCTTTGCCCGGAGCCTCAGGCGGGGCAGCTCTTTTGCAGAAAACAGCAGGCTCGGGTGGGTGCCCGGAGCCACCACTTGGTATCTCTTGGCGGTGGCTTGAGGAGATTTTTGAGATTCCTGTGCCGAATCGCTTGCACAGGCCGTGAAAAGGGAAAGGCAGGAGATGACCAAGGACAATCCAGCGGTAGCTATCTTATTCATTTTACCTTCCTGGTGGTTTTGAAAAAGTATCGGATTGTATGTTCGAAGTGCTGCCGAGAGGCCTCCTTTAGTAAGTGATTTCTGAATCTAACACAATCATTAGATAATATACTGATCCAGTTTCCGAAGGAGCAGGCCGCTTTCCCCGAGGAAATCCTGCGCCTGGGATTTTCACGCTTTAAAGGTTTCGGCTAACGCCGGCTGCCGGTTCCGGCCGAATGCCACCAGGCGGCCGACTGGATTTCATAAGGCGGCTTCAGGTTGAAACGGAACGTCCGGCCGTCGATGGTTATGTCACAGTAGTCCGGCCCCACCTGCCGTCTCTCGATCGATTTTACGGGCGGTTCCCCATTTTGCGAACCGACTTCGATATGGTGAACCAGCAGAAGCCGGTCTGCGGCTTTTGCGCCGTCTGTCCCCTGGTTATAGCCCAGAGAGACCGTGTGGGAGTTCACTTCTGTAGCCTTTATTCCAGGAGGGTGGAGCTGCAGGTCCAGGTCCTGCGGCCTGAGAATGAGCCTGCTTTCCCCGTTGGAGGCCAAAATGCCGGCCGGGCCGATCTCGGGTTCTTGCGGCACTTGCAGCAGCCAATCTACCGGCGGTAGAGCTTTTCCTTGCGGCGCTTTGAGGTGATCGACCACCAGGATGGTGCCCGGCCGAACGAACAGGAGCTGGCGCACGCAGACTTCCACCGCTGTCGAATCGTAGGCCTGTGCGAACTGGCCGGCCACCGCGGCCCAGTCTCCCCGCTCCGTATGAAAGAGGATGTCGCCGGTTTCGAGCTGACGGCCCCCCGTGCGGTTTTCTTCGAATATTTCGATGGTGCGGAAATACTGGCCGCGGCAGTCACGCTGGCCCTGTCCGCCCAGAAGCAGCGTGTTGTGCATGGCGGTGGGTTCCTGGGGCCCGCGAACTTTGCGATAGACCGGCGGGTCCACGGCCAGCAGGCCCTTGCGGTAGATGATAAAAGAACCCTGGTCGTGGTGGTTGTGGTCGCCGTAATGGTCGGTCGAGCGGAAGGCTATGATGGTGGCGTCGTCATCCCAGCTGCTGCGAGCCATGAAGTGGCCGGCCTGACTGTTGCCCGACAGGTAGCTCAGCGAAGGCTCACGCGGGTCCACCTGGAGATTTCGGGTGTAGATCATGTAGTACACCGGGGTCCAGCCGTAGAAGCGCTTCAACCCGCGTTTTTCCTCCAGCCGGCGGCTCATCCAGGCCCCTTGCCCTGATTCGAGCAGCCAGGTCAGCCCGTCCATCAGTCCGGAGTACTGGATGGTCACCCCGCCGTTGGAGCCGCCCTGCAGGTCTCCCCAGGGGATAAAGCGTAAGTCCGGCAGTACGCCGTGCACCATGTTGAGGAAATGGCGCGCCACCCAGTCGTTCTGTTTTTCCCGGATCAGCCCGGCCAGGTCGAACTCGAAAGCGCTCTGGGTGGCTAAGATCAAAAGCATGCAGGGGCTGAAATCGTAATAGAACCAGTAGCCCAGCGGCTCGCTGGGCAGGCCGTCCAGATATCGCATGGCCGGGAACAGGCCGGTGTTAAAGCGCCCGGCGATGGAGTTGAACAGGCTGTCGGCTTGCGCATCCTCTCCGGCGGTGGCCAGGGCCCAGATGGCGGTTGCCCCGGCCGACATCCAGACATAGTTGTGGAACATGTGATCGTTGGAGTTGCGGTAGCCCCGCCAGGCGGTGGGCATTACCCGGCGGCGGACTTCGGCCTTTTTTTCTTTGGTGAAACCGGGGTAATCGTAGAGCCAGTCGTAGGCCAGGCCGAACTCGGTAAGCCGCGAATGAATGTGGAAGGTGTCGTATTCATCCGGCTCCCGGTAGCGCAGCATCCGTGCAACGGCTGAATCCGCGGCCGCCCTGTCGCCGGTCAATAACCAGACCATTGCCCCGGCCACAGCGCTTTTCCGGTCACGGAGCTGTTGCAGGAGCGAGTCGTAATCCGCGCCCTGTTCGCCGCCGCGCAGCCGGTCCAGCGAGACGGCGAACGGGGTGGCCTGAGGGCGCAGCAGCAGCCGCGGCCGCTCGCTCCTGATCTGCGCCAGCGGCGGGATGATGTCCTCGCTGCCTGCGGCCTTTGCCGGCGATATGAATTGAAGTGCTACCAGCACCATTGAAAACACTGCAGTTTTAATCATCACGGTCCCCTTTTTGAAAAAGTAAGCTCTACCCTCTATCGCTCCTGAATCGTACAGTTGGTAGCTCTAGAAGATGACTGAAACCGGCAGTTTTTTCACCGGAAGATCGATTGTTTTCGGCCTTGCGCCGATAACATTACCACTAATAATCGGAGAATTCAAGCATCGCGAGTATACCCTGCCCTGCGAAAATGAATCTGAGAATACTTTTGGAATTTAACCTGGATTATTCACAAAAATGTTCCTATACGATTCAGCGATAGTGCATAT
>CAZSTM010000571.1:0-2702 GCA_964609635.1 uncultured Gemmatimonadales bacterium | reverse complement strand
CTGGCGCCCTCTACAGGATTCGAACCTGTCACCTACGGATTAGAAGTCCGTTGCTCTATCCAACTGAGCTAAGAGGGCTCAAGGATTTGCGATATTGGTTTTCTTAATGCCGTTAAAAAATAATCCCAACCGCTTTCTTTTTCAAGGTAATCCAACGCCGTGGTCATCCTGTAACAATTTTTGCATTTATCCCCAAAATTTCTTAAGCTTTTCGGGCTCGGGTTTCGCGGTGAGCAGGCTTACGGTTATCAGGCAGAATAAAGACATCCCCAGCGCCGGATAGACCGTGGGTATGCCTGCGGGTTTGCCCAGCACCTCCCAGAGGACGGTGGCAGACATTCCGGCCGCTATGGAACTCGCTCCCCCGGCCGCCGAGGCCCTTTTCCAGAAAAAAGCGGCCATCAGGGCGGGTGTAACGCCTGCGCCGTACATGGTGTAAGCGTATATGGCCATTTCCAGGACCCTGGTGAAAAACTGGACCTGCAGATAGGCGAAAAGGCCCAGCACGATTACCACCAGCCTTGAATAAAGCAAAAACCTTCGCTGCCCGACTTCAGGATTGATAAAACGCTGGTATATGTCCCGCATTATATTGGTGGCCGGAACCAGCAGAAACGAGTCGGCTGTGGAGACTATCACGGCGACTATGGCCGCCAGGCAGAGGCAGCCCGCAGCTACCGGCAGGCCGCGGCAGACAACGTTGAGGATGACCATTTCGGCTTCTATATCGGGGAAAATCGAGCTGCCCACCACCGCCAGGGCGACAATCAAGGTCTCTATTACTACCGTTCCCGCAATCAACCCGACCACCGATCTGCGGGCCGCTTTCTCATCCCTGGCCGAGAAAAAACGCTGGTACATACCCGCCTCGCCCAGCAAAAGAAGCATGGTGGCAAAAGAATAGCCCAAGGCTTCCAGGATTTTCATTTCGCCGAATACCTGAAAATGCGTCTGCGGCAGGCGTGCGACCACACAATCCCAGCCGCCGGCGGTTTTCAGCAGAAAAGGCATTGCCATGATCAGGCCGATAATCATAATAATCCCGTTAACCACATCGGTATAGACCACCGAGATCATGCCGGCCAGCACGGTATAGCCGATCACGAATACGGCCGTGATAATTATTCCTTTCTCCACCGAAATGCCGGTGATCGAATTCAGCACCAATCCCCCGGCCCGGTACTGATAACTGACTATCGCCGTGTAAGCCGTGATAGTGACCAATGTCCCCAGGATGCGAGCCACCTGGTTGTAGCGGGCCTCCAGGATGTCGGGTACGGTAAACTGGCCGAGCCTGCGGACTTTTCCCGCTACGAGGTAGAGAACAACTATGGCGACCCAGACCCCGACATCGAACCAGAGAGCGGAGAACCCCTTATCGTAGGCCAGTCCGGCCCCGGCAAAAATACTGCCGGAGCCGATCCAGGTGGCCAGAAGTGTGCCCACCAGGACCTTGGCGGAAAGCTTCCTGCCCGCGACCATGAAATCTTCCTGGGTCCTGACCTGTCTGCTACGAAAAGCGCCCACTACGATCAGAACCAGCAGGTAGCAGATGATAACCTGGAAATAAAGCACAGCTGAAATCCTCTCCCCTGCCCCTTTTCAACATATCTCAGTTATTTTTTTTGAACTTTATGGCCACGGCTTCATAGCGTATCTTGTATTTTTTGAATTCCGTACGCCATTCGCTGGTATAGGAACCGCTTAATTCGCTGGCCCTTCTGAGTATCAGCCCGTCCGCTCCTACAGACATGGCTTTTTTCTTTAAATTGATCAGGAGCTTGTTTTCGTTTAGGCCCTCGGCGGTAACTATACCCAGAATCTCGTAAGTTCCCTCCGGGGGTGAAGTACGGAAAACTTTGATTTGTGCTGCGGGCGGATATCTCTTTGCGCCTTCGGCGGGTAAAAACTTGGTGGCCACGCATCCTGTCAGCACAATAGCCGCCAATGCCGCCGTAAACAGCTTGCAAAAAATCGAACCGCTCATTTTATCCTCCTGCACACGGTGCCGGTGGAGGGCACTCCATACAAAGAAAATTCGTTTTCACGACCGGTACGGTATGGGCTCGCAGAGCGCTTTGAGATTCTCCACCGGAGTTCCCGAAGGGATTTCGCAGCCTGCGGTTACCATGTAGGGATTGCCCACTTCCCGGTAAATATTACTTAGAGTTTCGCGGATCGACTCCGGATTGCCTATCCTGACTGCGCCCGCCGGGTCGATATTGCCGGCGAGTACCACACCCCGGCCCAGCTCGCTGCGTACGGTGGACATCTCCACCATGTGGTCCACATCCATGATATCTATGCCGAGTTCCGAGATACCGGGCAGCAGATGCGTGGTGTCGCCGCAAATGTGCAGCCGCACTACCGCCCCCATACTTTTGAGTGCTTGAACCAGGCGTTTCTCCCTCGGCTGGATTAGCCGCTCGTATAGCTCGGGAGAGACCTGGCTGGCAATAGCATCCCCTATGCCGATAGTCTCTGCACCGGCCTCGACCTGTGCCCGTCCGAATTCAATGCCCACTTCCACGCAGAGATCCATAAGTTCCGCGGCAAAGGACTCATCGTCCAACAGGTCGATCAGGAAATTGGTAACGCCGCGAAGGTCCGCAGCCTCGGCCGCCGGCCCCTCGACCCATCCCATGATCGAATATTCACCCCCTGCCTGCTCTTTGTATGCGCGCACGGCATTGACACGATCC
>CAZSTM010000570.1:0-2702 GCA_964609635.1 uncultured Gemmatimonadales bacterium | reverse complement strand
ATCGAGGTCGACCTGATCGAGGAACTGGCGCGACTCTCCGGATACGATCAGATTCCGGTTCCGGGGCGAATGGATGTCACTCTCGAGGTTTCCGGGCGCGAGGGGTTCTACCGCGAGACCGCCTTGCGCCAGAGCTTGAGCGGAATGGGTTTCCAGGAAGCCATGACCTCGAGTTTTGTCGGTTCCTGGTATGTCGAAACCCTTTTCGGCAAGGGCCGATTCGCGCCGATGCGGTTGGCATCCCCGATCTCCAGTGAGGAAGATGTTCTGCGCCCCAGCCTTCTGACCACTTTACTGCCCTGCGTCGAGCGGAATCTCAAGAAGCGGAATCAGGATTTACGGCTGTTTGAGATCGGCAGCGTTTTCGCCCGCCGGCCCGGGGAAAAAGGCACCGGGGAGGCCAGGAATCTGGCTCTGGTGGTCGCCGGCAAACAGCGTCCCACACACTGGAGCGCGCCCGCGGCGGATTTCGATTTTTTTGCGCTAAAAGGGGTGCTGGAATCTCTGGTCGACATTATCAAGGTGGACCCGCTCGAGGTGGCTGCCGAGGTTTTCCCGGGTCTTCATCCGGGGGCTTCCGCCCGACTGGAACGTCACGGGCAACCGATGGGCTATATCGGCCAGCTCGATCCCTCGGTCTGCGGGAAGCTCGACCTGCCCGAGCAGCTTTGTGTTCTTGAACTGTCCCTGGAAGCGTTTTTATCAGAAAGCGCAACCCGGACTTACCGCGAGAGCTCGCAGTTTCCCGGCATCCGTCGCGACCTTTCCGTCCTGGTCGATCTGGACCTGCCCTGCGAGGAGTTGGTCAGGGAAATAAAAGCCGGGTCGCAAATCGTGGCCGGAGTGACTCTGTTCGATATTTACCAGGGGGAACACGTGCCGGCCGGCAAGAAAAGCCTGGCTTTCTCGGTACTCTTCCGGAGCTCCGAGCGGACCTTGACGGACCAGGAGATAGATGAAACTTTCAGCGGCATTTTCCAGACCCTGGTGAAAAAGTTCGGCGTCCAGCCGAGATGACGCCGCGGAGCAAGCCCCTGCAGCTGGAGAAGGCCGGTTAGGGATAATCCCCTCAGCGGCGCAATGGATTTGAGGGGCATAATTTAGGAAGAAAGACACTACCCACGAGCTTTAAATCCTCCTGAAACAATCGGCTGCACCGGCTGATGCAACTGTTTTGATCCCCGTTTCCAGATTATTGACTTGTTGGGATGTTTGATTTACATTAGAGGTGTATTCTCTAGCAGGGCTGAAAAAGTGCCTTGTAAAGGATCAATTTTGTCACGACAGGTAACGTATAGATCGCTATGGCCGAGGAAAAGGGCAGCAGCACGCGGGTTACCATTTTCGGTGAGACCTACAATATCAAAAGTCAGGCTGAAGCAGGTTACACAACCAGGGTAGCCGAACATGTTGACCAGGTTATGCATTCAATAAAGAAAAATGTTGGTTTGAAAGAACCGCACAAGATTGCGATTCTTGCCGCTATGTCCATAACCGATGAACTTTTCCAGGAGAAGCAAAACACCGGTATAAGGGGCAAAGAACTGGAACAAAAAAGCGACTCTTTAATTCATCTGATAGACACTTATCTGGGAAGGACCGGAACGTAAGGAGTTCGTTTGCAGTCCCGGATGCCCTTTAAAACCAACTGTAGTGATTGGGCTTTAGCCCCGTCTGTACGTGATTAATAAAAATATTTGATCCTACAATAAACCAATGGGTTCAGGCTCTGCCGGCCGACCTCATGCCCCTTACACGGGGACTTGGGAATTCGACAGGATGATCCCACCGTACATAGTACGGGTTCAAATATGTTAATCACGTTCAGCGGGGTTTTTTATTTTGTTCGCTGTTTTTTCATTAGAATCTCAGCCGGTAACTTGAGATACATAACTCAAACTTGAATTAATTTTTTGGAGAAATAATGACACCTATAATTAACTATGTACTTGGATCGGCAGGTTTCTTACTTCTTGCCGGAGTGTTTTTCTACCTGGGCTACCTGGCCAGTAGAAAAATAGCCCAGAGCAAGTTGCGCGACACTGAAAATGTCGTCAAGAAAATGGTCGATGACGCGGAGAGGGAAGTGGCCAACCTGAGAAAGACCGCGGAAATCGAGAGCAAGGAAAAATGGTACCAGGCCAAGATAAATTTTGAGAAAGAAACCGCCGAGAAGCGAAAGAGCCTGGAGGAATTTCAGCGGGCGCTGCACGAGCGGGAAGGCAATCTTGACAAGAAGCTCGAGATAGTCGAAAAGAAGGAGAAAGATGCAGCCCGGATGGACGAGGATCTGGTCAGACGGGAAAGGGTGGTCAAGAGCAAGGATGAAAAGCTCACCCAGTTGATCACCGAGCAGAATATTCGTCTCGAGCGCATTGCGGGCTTGAGCGCCGAGGAAGCCAAGCGAGAGCTGATCGAGAACCTCAGGGAAGAAACCAGAGTGGAAGCCGCTCAAATGGTCAAGGATATCAAGGATAAGGCCAAGCAGGAGGCGGAGAAAGAGGCCAAGAAGATAATCACTCTGGCCATCCAGCGCTGCGCGGCCGACCATGTGGTCGAGTCCACCGTCTCGGTGGTCAACCTGCCTAATGATGAGATGAAAGGCCGGATTATCGGCCGGGAGGGAAGAAACATCCGCTCCTTCGAGATGGCCACGGGAGTCGATGTGATTATCGATGACACACCCGAGGCGGTCATACTCT
>CAZSTM010000569.1:0-2719 GCA_964609635.1 uncultured Gemmatimonadales bacterium | reverse complement strand
AGTGTCAGCAGAGTGGAAGTTATCAGCCCGCCGATAACCGCCAGCGCCATGGGTGAACGGAGCGCCGCCCCCTCTCCGATACCGAATGTCAGAGGCAGGAGCGCCAGAATGGTGGTCAGGCTGGTCATGATAATCGGCCGAATGCGGCGCCGGCCCGCCTCCACAATTGCTTCCTGCCGGGGCAATCCCTTTTTTTTCAATCGGTTGATTGCATCCACCAGGATTATCGAATCATTCACCGCGATTCCCACCAGCATGATAATGCCGATGTAGGCCATGATATTGAGAGGCTCACCCAGGATGAAAAAGATAGCCACGGCCCCGACAACCGCCAGAGGTATCGAAAGGATTATGGTAAATGGATGCAGCAGGGACTCGAATTGCGAGGCCAGCACCATGTAAACCAGAATAAGCGAAAGGATCAGCGCGAATTTCAGATTCTCGAAAGCCTCGCGCCGTTTCTGTTCTTCCCCGGTGATGCGGTAACGGTACTCGGGAGGGAATGAGATGTCGCTCATGGCCGAACTGATTTTGCGGACTACCTGGTCCAGCGGAGTGTCGGACCTGAGGTGGGCGGTCACTTTCCCGACACGGACCTGGTTGCGTCGGTAGATTTCTTTCGGTGCCAGGGTTGTTTGAATATCGGCGATCTCATCGAGATTGATTTTCTTTTCGCCACTCTGGATAGTGATATCATCGAGCTGGCCGACACCGACACGGGGCAGTCTGATGGTGATATCGGTCAGCTCGCCCTCGGTGTCCCATTGCCCGGCTTCGGCTCCCATCAGCAGGTTGTTGAGCTGAGTGCTCACCTCTTCCAGGCCTATATTGTGCATACCGGCCCTGATCCGGTCGATCACGATGTCCACCTCGGGGCGTCCCTCATCGAAGCTGGTTTCCACGTTAAAAAGCTCCTCGCAGGTAAGCGCCCGCTGTCGGGCCTGTTCGGTCAGGTCCTGAATCTGCTCCAGATCCTCACCCTGTACCTCGATCACCACCGGGTCGGTTTCCGTGCCGAGGGTGAGTTCCCTGACTGTCTGCTCCTGGAAAACGCGGGCTTCCAGGTCCGGGATGATGGACAATAAGGCGCTTACGCCGGCAAAAACCTCAGCCGCCGGCAGGTGGCGGTCCTCTTTGAGGGTGACCTTTATGGTGGCCGTATTTTCATCCTCGAACACCGAGCCCAGGCTGCCTGTTTCCCGCGAGGGCCCGATGATGCTGTAGATTGTCTCGATATCCTCTCCCAGGATGCCGGATAGGCTTTTTTCGATTCCCGCCACCGTGCCCTCGGTGCGGAACAGCTCGGTTCCTTCCGGAAGTTCGAGTTCGATTACGAAATCCTTCAGATCGGTTTCCGGAAGGAACTCGCTACCCAACAGCGGAAGCAGGGCTGTCGCTCCCGCCACGAGTATTGCGGCCAGCAGGATAATCATCCACCTCGCCTCCAGCGCACGAGCCAGAAACCTGCCGTAGCGAGGGAACTGAACCGATCCGGTTTGCACGGGCAGCCCGCCGGCGGTGAGGCTTTTCTGCGGCTGCGGGCTTTTTCTGAGGAGGCGCCTGCTGAGCATGGGAATTACCACAATGGCAACACCCAGGGAAGAAAGCAGTGAAAAAGCCACTGTCCAGGCCTGGTCTTTAAACAACTCCCCCGCGGCCCCGTGGAGGTACACTATAGGCAGGAAGACCACGATAGTGGTGATCGTGGAGGCCGTGATAGCGCCGCTCACCTGGCTGGTACCGAGCACCGAGGCTTCTTTGAGCGAACGCCCCTGTTCGAGGTTGCGGAAGATGTTTTCCATGACAACTATGGCATTGTCCACCAGCATGCCCGCTCCCAGCGCCAGGCCTCCCAGAGTCATGATATTCAGAGTCAGATCATTGAAATACATCAGGTTGAAGGTGGCCACGATAGAGATGGGAATGGCCACACTGATAATCAAAGTGGTGCCGATCCGCCTGAGAAAGATGAAAAGGACAATCACGGCGAGCAGGATACCGATCAGGGCGGTCTGCTCCGCCTCGCCGATCGCCGTGTTAATGAATTCACCCTTGTTCTGAATCATGGTCAGCTCATAGCCCGGCAGAGCTTTACGTATGGTTTCGAGCGTTTTCATGAACTCGTTGACCGCTTTCACCGTGTTGTACTTGGTTTCCTTGTAGACCGCCAGACCCATACAGCGCTGCTGGTTCATCCGCACGATGTTGTCCGGTTTCTTGTTCCGGAGATGGATTTCCGCCACGTCTTTGAGAAAGACAGGTACTTTCTCCGCGGAGGAAGCACTGACGGCTTCCCCGGGCCAGCTTTCCGGCTCTTTGTGAGCCACTATGACCTGCGCGATATCCTCGAGGGAGCCGAATTCGCTGATCCCCCTGATGATATATTTGGTTCCCATCTCCTCGATGGAACCGCTCGAGATGTTGCGATTATATTCCTGAATGCTTTTCGACACCGCCCCGGGAGTAAGGCCGAAAGCTTCCAGAAAGTACGGGCTGGTTTCGACGACTACTTCCTTTTCTTCCTGGCCCAGAAGCCTGACCTCGGCGATTCCCTCCAGGCGGATCAATTCGTTGCGGATATAGGATTCGGCCACTTTCCGCAGCTCGTTCATATCGTTTATTTCGGGATGGGAAAAACCGAGAAGAATGATAGGGGCGGCATTGGGATCGAGCTGCGAGATAGTCAGCTCCTCGATCTCGGTGTTCTGCTGGATCTCGG
>CAZSTM010000568.1:0-2729 GCA_964609635.1 uncultured Gemmatimonadales bacterium | reverse complement strand
ATCAGTGTTGTCTTGGATTTCATTTGTACAGATTAACCTGACGGCCCGCCGCGCCCGGAGCTCGACTTCACCGTGATCGTCAATCGCCCACCGCTGACCCGTCCAGACAAACCACTTCCCCCAGGGATAGCAGAAGCGCATGTCCTGGCCGTGATAATGTACAAGTCGTTCAGCATTGCCCAGATCGGTAAGTTTGAAGTCGCCGCTCTCAGCCGGGGCCTGGACTGTCTTTTCCGGCTCAGGTAGTGTCCAGGCAGGGGCATTTTCCATCAGGATCGACAGGCGCTCAATGGCCGCTTCTCGATCCGGCTGCCGGGCGATAAAATCCGAAACGTCCTCTTTTTCAGCCAAGCCGGGCAGCTCAATCAGCTTAATGCTGTTCGCTATCCCGTAAAGGCTCCTGGCCACCTCGTCCATATGTTTTCTGCCTGGCTCATCGGCATCAGGAGACAAGATTACATCCTTGTCTCGAAGAGTTTCAGAGTACTCCTTCCGCCACTTGCCCGCTCCCATCGGAGCGGTGGTGGCACAGTAGCCAAGCTGAGCCAGGTTGTTGGCATCCTTTTCTCCCTCGCAAACGATGACCTCTTGAGCTGCGATTACTTCCGGCAGGCGGTAAAGCACGGGCTTGATCCCTTTCATGTCCCAAACCCAATCGCCGCGACCGTCCGGTCTGCGTTGCCTGAAGCTTTTCGGCTCCATGCGGACCACCTGGAAAAGAAGTATACCGATCTCATCGGTATAGTTGTATTTTTGCATGATCCGCGCCTTTGACTTTTCCGGGACCGCAATGCCGAACTCGTTGGCAATACCCGAGAGCACCGCTGGGAAGTCGCTCCTGACGTCCAGTCCGTGCTTAAGCCCGAAAAAGGTGAAAAGATCGCCCTTCGCGTCGCACCCAAAGCACCTGAACAGCCCCGTCTCGCGATTGACGCTTAGTGAAGGGCTTTTGTCATCATGGAAGGGACAACAAGCTTTGGCCTCACGATTGCCATTAATCCGCAAATCCGGTAGAAACCGCCTGTAAAATTCCAACGGGTCCGCGCTAAATCGGTTTTTAATAATCTCTGCGTTCATGCTCGCCCCCGCTGATTTAGCGGTTATCCGGTGTGCTGGACCGCGACCTCATCCACTCAGCAAGTTCAACCACCGGATAGCCGATCCGTCGTCCGATTCGTACCCTCGGCGGTCCCAGGCCCAAGCAGTCGCGATTTGCGCAGGTCCTTGCGTTTAAAATACCTCCACTGAACCTGCCGACCTCGCTCCGCGCCACAATCGCGCTCGGCCAGTTTGCGACAAGCTTATCAAAAATGTCGGCGTTTTTCATGTTGCCCTCCAAAATAAAATGGATAATTCATATTGCTACCCATAATATTAGGTGGGAGTTATAGTGGCGATAGTGGTATAATTACACGATGTTTCGTCAATTTTCCCCACTATTTTCAGGGGAGTGGGAGTAAAAATAGCACGAATCATTTGAGACTATAAAAGGTGGGGATGGGAAGAGGTCGAATAATTTATGGCGGTTTTAATTCGGTAGTAGGGGTCTGCAAGAGGGCGACCCAGGAGATCGAGGGTCTTTCCAACAACTTGAAACAAAGGACTGTTTCGGTAACGGGAGGGTTTCCCCAAATGCGTCCAGTAGAGATAGACGATATGTTGAATGACTATTTGCAATCTGTCGGGGAGAATCCTTTGATTGAAATCTCCCGGACTTTCGGGGATATGGGTTTTTATGGCAGAGCGCCGGCCAGGTCGTATAGAATCCAGGTCGTTAGCAACCATTTTCTGCAATTTATAAAGGCCAGCTGTCGGCTCCCAATGTGAAAGGTAGAATGTCGCATCCTCATACGCTGCGGTAGGGTACAATTGCCGGTACTGCTGTTCAAAGTAATAGATAATCTTTTCAAGTGCTTTACGTGTGGCTTGCAGATGTTTCCGAGCGGGCGTGATGTTTGTTGGCTCTGTAATCAAAAACTCTTTTGCGTACGGTAGGTAGGAATCGAGTTCTGTAATAAAAATTTCGATATACTTATCTATGTAAGGTCGCTTTTGCTGGTCATATTTTCCGCGCCCCAGTATATCGCGAAACTCCTGCTTTTTTTTCTTTGTCAGGCTGGAGGAGTCCTTCAGTTTATCTTTTTTCATAATGTTGATAGCCCTCCTGATATGGATCGGATTTGATTTTGGTTTTTCGGACCATGATCCTGAGTCTAATTAAAGTTTCCGTTTTCCCAGCCTATTGGTAACGACCTGAGCTTGACTTTATGCCCAGAGTTTCACCCAGTTTTTGCGACTACTTTTTCGGACGAGTTGTCGTCTATCGATCGGCTTAGTTTTGACACTGCCTGTTGAAGTATGCCCTGGCTCAAGTGTGAGTATCTTTCAGTCATGGCAAGGGTCTGGTGTCCCAGGAGCGTTTTAACCGTGTACAGGTCAACCCCGGACTCGACAAGCCAGCTCGCGAAGGTATGCCGCAAGGTATGGAAGCAAACCCTATCCCGGCGGTCGGTTATCCCGGTGTTAAAGCCAAGTCTTTGAATGACTTTTCCGAAAGCACCTGATAAGTCCTGAACCACAATCTTTTTCCCGTTCCGGCCTTGGAAAACATAGCCCGTGCCGCCGTTTATTTTCCGCGCGGCCAGCATAATAACCGCTTGATCGGTCAAATAAACCGTTCTATTGCGCCCGCCTTTTGTGTCCTTCAGGAGCAAGGTTCCGCGCTCCAG
>CAZSTM010000567.1:0-2735 GCA_964609635.1 uncultured Gemmatimonadales bacterium | reverse complement strand
GAGCCGGGCGAGACAGAATCGCACCTGGCTCCATTGTTTTCGGAGCTTCGCCGGGGCCTGGTCCCCCTGCTCGAAAAGATCGAGGGCTTGTCCAAACAGCCGGACACTTCGTTCCTCAGCCGCGAGTACCCGATCGAGCGCCAGCGCACTTTCGGCGAGATGGTGGCGGCCTCGTGCGGCTTCGATTTCACCCAGGGCCGTCTGGATGAAGTTGTACATCCTTTCTGCACCGGAATCGGGCCGGGTGATACACGCATTACCACGCGCTATGACAGTTATGCTTTCAGCCGGGCCTTTTTCGGGATACTGCACGAAGCCGGGCACGGCATGTACGAGCAGGGCCTGGACCCGGAACATTACGGCACTCCCATGGGTGAGAGTGTGTCTGTGGGGATTCACGAATCCCAGTCGCGGATGTGGGAAAACTTCCTGGGGCGGAGCAAACCGTTCTGGGAACACTTCTTTCCCAAGGCGCAGGGAGTTTTCCACGAGGCCCTGGCAGACATAAGTCTCGACAGGTTCGTGCAAGCGGTCAACCTGGTGCAGCCCTCTTTCATCCGGGTGGAGGCCGATGAGCTTACCTACAATCTGCACATTATTCTGAGGTTCGAGCTCGAGCGCTCGCTCATTTCCGGGGAGCTGGCCCCCGTCGAGGTTCCCGCCGCCTGGAACGAGCGGTTCAAGGAGCTGTTAGGCATCGAGGTTATGAAAGACAGCCAGGGGTGCCTCCAGGACACTCACTGGTCCGGCGGGTTTTTCGGGTATTTCCCGACCTATTGCCTGGGAAATCTCTACGCCGCGCAGTTTTACCACAAAGTGCGCCGGGATATCCCGGAGCTCGAAAACTCGATAGCCCAGGGAAACCTCGAGCTCCTGCTGGATTGGCTCCGGGAAAACATCCATCGCCACGGCATGCGCTATGGAGCCGGGGAACTTGTCGAAAGGATTACGGGTGAACCGCTGAGCACCAAGCCGCTGCTTAATTACCTGGAAGAGAAATACTCAACCCTGTACGATTTTTAGCCGGAGATGACCGAAATGAACACGCTTGCCGGAAAACCGATGATCCGGGTGCTGGGCGGCATTCTGGCTTTAAGCCTGGTATTAACCGCCGGGTCGTGCCCGGACACGGAAAAAACCGGGGCGAACAGCCAGGAAACCCACCTCGGGAAACAGGAAAACGAACTTATACTCTGCGGCTGGGACGAGGTATTTATTCTCCGGATGGGCCGAACACCGGAGGGTTCCCCCGAAAAAGTCTGGTCCTGGAAAGCCGAGGAATCTCAGGAGCTGCCGGACTCCATGAAATCGAGGTTTAAAACCACCGATGAATGCAAGCTTGTACAGGGTGGAACAAAGGTGCTGATCACTTCCTCCGGCGATGGAGTAGCGCTGGTGGAGCGCAGTACCGGCAGGGTCCTGTTCTACGGGACGGCCACCAACGCTCACTCGGCGGAGCTGCTGCCCGAAGGCCGCCTGGCGGTGGCCGCCTCTCACAGGCCCGGCGGCAACGGGGACCGCTTGATTATTTTCGACCTGAGTGTGCCCGGCAAACAACTCTGCAGCAGCGAGCTGCCTCAAGGGCACGGTGTTGTCTGGGATGAAAAAAGACAACTCCTCTGGGCGCTCTCCGGTGAGGATATCAGGGTATATAAGCTTAAGGGCTGGGACACGCAGTATCCTGGTATTGAAAAAGTGGCCGCGATCGAGCTTCCCGAGGGCGGCGGCCACGACCTTTGTCCGGTTCCTCGAACCGATTGCCTGGCCGTAAGCACCGGACATCACTGCTGGCTTTTCGATCGCGAAACCCATACATTCAAGCCTCATCCCGACCTGGCGGACAATATCCGGGTCAAGAGCATCGCTCTCAACCCGTTAACCGGGCAGCTGGCCTGGGTAGAGGCCGAGGGCGAGAACTGGTGGGCTGAAAGGGTGCATTTCCTGCATCCCGGGCGCACCCTCTATCTTCCCGGACAACACCTCTACAAGGCGCGCTGGAATATCAAAGCGCGCTGAGGGGACATTCGGGCAAACATCGGGAAAAGGCAAGGCCCGGTTACTTAACCCGCTCCCAGCTTGCTAGGGGTCCGGCAACTATTTTAAAAAGTGGATGTGGTTCCGGGCGTTCGATCTTTTTCGCCTGCGCGAAAAATTGCGAATTCCTTGCTGTCAGCTTGCGCCTGAGCAGCCTCCATTCGTAGAGAAGCTGTCCCTCGTTTTCAGTGATCTTATTCCCGGCGCGAGGAGAATGTATTTTGGAAGGATTGAAGTTGTAGCCGCGCCGGAGGGATTCCTGAAAAACGCCTTCCAGGTAAGCTGAGATACACGCCGGGGGGTCCGGCTGCGCCAGAAAGCGCGATAACTGAGGATGACTCCTGTAGCCGGTAGTCATTCCCCGGAGGACTTTCTGCGCCAGCAGCGCTTCTCGCCACAGAGCCACCAGCCCTTGCGGATCCAGGTATCGAGGATGTATTGTCCAGAGACGCATTTCCAGCTTAAATTGGTATTTTGAAAACAGGCTTACAGCCGATTAGAGAAACATATTTTCTTTGAAATTGAATTTCTTGTTTTTAATTTAATAAAAATCACTCCACAAGATAAGGGAGGCTTCAATGCGCATGCTTAATCGAACGACCGCAGCAGCGCTGTTTACCTGCCTGGTCTTTGCGGTATCAGCCGCGGCGGCCGAAAAGGACGAGCTGAAAACATTTTCTCAGGTGATCACCGAGGACCAG
>CAZSTM010000566.1:0-2736 GCA_964609635.1 uncultured Gemmatimonadales bacterium | reverse complement strand
TGGCCTTGATTCTGGAGTTCTGAGCGTATATCGCACTGCCCCGATAGTAGCCGGACTTGCCTGTCTTATAGTCGACAATCGCATCCATCCTGACCCCGCCCGGGACCAGGGCCATCCAGATCGAGGATTCCCATTTGGCGGCATGGTCGCCCTCGCCGCAGGCCAGCGGTTCCCAGAACGGGATTACGGTTGCCTTGCCGGTGGCTGTAAAAGCCTCGGCTGCTTCCTGAAAGATTTTTGTCTGCACCTCCGGATAGTGTCCGGTATAGGCCACGATTACGCGAAAGCCCAGGTTAGCCAGACCGTCGAAAGTCTCATCCAGAAACCTGCGCAAGGTCTCCTCCCGGTAGATAAAATCCCCGACGGCCGCGTGTCTTTGGCGAAATGCAACCTCATCTTCTCCACTGCGGCGATCCCCGTGAACCCCGGCCAGGTGGCTGACCGGCAGGACCACCCCGCCCAGCTTGCCGGCAAGACTCAGGCAGACCAGGTAGGCCTTGTCTCCATCCAGCCCCCAGGGCAAGTGCTCCCCGTGCCTTTCGATGATACCGATAGGCAGCCAGGCCAGCGGGCGTTCCTCGATCAACCGGTAAAGCGCATTGCCGTAAATTTTCGACCACCGGCGCTCGGTCTGCATGATTTTCTTTGCTTGCTGCGCCGGTGGACCGGGACCGTCGGCAACCGCTGGCCGCCCGTTTATCAGCATGAGTATCAAAGTAAGGGTCAGGAAAAAACCGGATAAGCACTCCTGTGAGCAGGAAGGGAATTTCCGCGATTTTACAGGCATGGTGTCTCCTTCTAATCTTTTTGTAAGGCTGTTTTTGTTAATTTACATGAAAATAAAAGTGGCAGCCGAGCCGACAGACTCGCGCTCTTGTGCGACACACTTGCGCTGTTTTTTGCGCAACAAGGCACAGAGGCATAAAGTTGAAAAGATACAAAAAATAATCTTTCTTGGTGTCTTAGTGTCTTTGTGGTAAATATTTCTTAAATAATAAATTTCATGCTTCGTTGTGTCCGCGTCAGCGGACATGAGCTTTTATGGCAATAGTTCGCGGAATACTTTCGCTTAGGGCGGTAGCCGCAAAAAAGGTGATTTATATTTCGCCTGTCGATTCAGTTACACTCTATCAGAGAAATGGATTGCAGTCAATGATACAGACATTCTTTATCCTCAAATTGGGCCTCGAGAGCAAATCCCACAGCCCTCCCCCAAGCACGATCCTCCTTACCGGCGTCGGGACTGGATGTCATATGCTACAATCGATTAAAATATCCGTTAAATATTCTTTAAAGTCAGGTGAATAGATAACGACTTGATCCGTGATTTTTACCAAATGAGGTTGACAACGAAAACATTATCATATATAGCTATAAATACAGCTGGTCTAGATGGAAAATTAGTTTGCATTGATAACTTGAACCCTGTTTCCTGGAGGTTTGATGATGACAAGTAGAAAATCCGGAAAACATGTTTGGTGGGGAACATTTTCCCTGCCCGAGAACCGATCCGGAAGATGGCGCATAGGCACAACGATTTTCTGGATTGAGCGGCTAAGTAAAGAATGGCGAGTGGCTTATCAAGCCGGTGATGAACCTGTAGAAGCCGAGGTGGAGCTTAATATTCCCATACCGGAGCTGGAAGAATACGGTACCGAGGCTACCGTGACTCGTTTCGGCATGGGGAAAACCGATAAAAACGTGATCCTTTCTCCTGCTTTAGCCGATCGTTCTGTAGTAATCCGGCCGGATACTCCGATTTACATCCTGCCGAACCGGGAGATTACTTTTTATGTCGGTTCTCCTTTGTGGATGCGTATGGAAACAGGAAATCCCCCGTCGGTCTTGCAGGATATTCCTATTTTCCGGGCATCTGACACCTGGTTCGGCCCCTCCACAATGGAAGGAGAATTATGCTATGCCAGCCGGGTTCACGGCCGGTTGAGAATTGAAGACATTAGATTCAAACCTCACCGGGCTGTTACCGTGGTGGTCCTGCGCAACCTCAGTAAAGAATCTGTTCTGCTGGAACGGCTGAATCTTCCGGTCCCTAATTTGTCCCTTTTCCAGGCTGAGGATGGTTACCTCTGGACTCAGCCTGTCATCCTGGAGATGAGGGAGGATAACAAGGTGCGGCTGGAATTGAAGAGAGTCGCCCCTGCCGAGGCTAAGAAGCCGAAACTAATCAGCGGGCCAAGAAAGAAGGAGGAAAAAACCATCCTGTCTCGCACACTAAAGTATCTGATCAGTCAGAAAGGAGGGTTCGCCAATGGCTGAGTATTTTCCCTGGTTGTCTGATTTTTTAACTCCTGAACGTTCTTTATCACTGATTCGGTCCTTAATTATTCTGGCGGTTGGAATACCACTCGCCAGATTGTTATGTTCCAGCCTTTCAAAAGCCCTGCAAAAGAAAACCGGCCCACATCAGGCTATAGTGATTCGCAAAATAAGCTTTTATCTTTTAATGTCTATAATTGTGGTATCAGTGCTTCGTGAATTGGGATTCAGCCTGAGTGTTCTCATCGGAGCAGCCGGAATATTGACAGTGGCCATAGGCTTTGCCTCACAGACATCCGCCTCAAATATAATCAGCGGGTTGTTCCTGCTCGCGGACCGGCCTTTCCAGATCGGCGATGTTATCCAGGTGGGAGGTACTACAGGAGTAGTGAATGACATCGAGCTGTTATCGGTAAAACTGCGCACTTTCCAGAATTTCCTGGTGCGAATTCCGAATGA
>CAZSTM010000565.1:0-2738 GCA_964609635.1 uncultured Gemmatimonadales bacterium | reverse complement strand
TTGGTGGTAAAAAATGTGAGAGATAATCTCTCAGAGTGAATGGGTAAGAATCTAAAATCATCACGCCGGGTATCGGCCCCGGGATCAGCGGTGGAAGGCTCTTAACTTCAAGCTCGTTTTCATCTGTGTGGAAATCTTACCTGCCGGTCGGCTAATTGCCGGTCTCGTAAGCCCCGGCATCCGGTCCGGCTCCCCGGGGTCTCTTGCTGGTGCGGATGTCCTCATCGGGCAGGCTGTCGAGCAGGGCCTGCATCCACTCGAAACCCCCAAGGCGCTCCAGGACGGCTTTCACCGAATCCAAAGGCATCCCGCCATCGACGGCAGGCGAGGATTCGGCCGGGCGGAAGTCTGAGTTTTCGATGTCAAGAAAATCGGGATCGGCCACAACCGAATGCACTTCATTGCCGGTAAGCGAGCGCCAGTAATGCAGGTTGTAGATGTTGTCCTTGCGCTCGAGCGAGCAGGTGTCGCCGACACCCCAGAGGATATTGTAATCGCTCACTATGGACTCCAGGTGATCGGATTCCACCTGGAGGTTGCCGCGCCTTCCGCCGGAGACAAAAATATTGCCGGCTGCCAGTACTTTCTGGCTGGTAGTCTGAATATTGATGTTGCAGCGGCCGGTGTTGGGCTGAAAATATACGGTGTTCCCCATGATCACCACTCTCTTGGAGCCCTGCTCGAACGTGCCGGTGTCCTGGTACACCGTAAAAGCGTTGGCGTAGTTGTTGTAGATCAGGTTGTTGCGCACCAGAATGTCGTGGACATGGGTCATGTTGATGGCCCCTCCCCCCAATTTCCCGTTCTCGTATATTATGTTGTCCTCCACCAGGCCGAAGTTCAACACCCCGTCCCCGCCCGGAATCTCCGGGTCGCCGTTGAGGTGAATACCGTTGCCCGCGTTGTGGTGCACCAGGTTGCCGCGGATGACAAAACGGTCGCCGCTGTTGCTGTGGTAGATACCGTGCTGCTCGATGGAACCGCAGCATTCATTGCCCTCGAAATGGATATCATCGGCAAAGCTGGTGAAAATACCCCAGGTACCGTTGTCGGCGAAGCGGCTCCGGGTTACCCGGATGTGGTTCGAGAAGCGCACTCCGAGTCCGGCTCTGGTCGCCTGCCGCACGGTCAGCCGGTCGATGGTTACGTAGGAAGCCTCCTGGACCCGCAAAGCGTCGACTTGCGAGCCGCTGCCGGAGATCACCGCCTCGAGGCTCTCTCCCCGGATTAGTACAGGTGCTTCCCCGGTGGCGGCAACCGTTATCCATACCCCGCCCTGGTAGGTGCCCTCACGAACTATCAGGGTATCTCCCGGCGCCAGGCAGCCGACAGCATGTTTCAAGGTGCGGAGCTCTGCTCCGTGTGCGACAGCGACACTGTCATCGCCGGTGGGGGAAAGGAACAGGGTGCGCCCGTAAAGGGCCGGCGGCCCGGCAAGCCAGAGCAGGCAGAGCGGGATAACTATGCCGGCGGCAATCTGTAACCTGTAGGTTCTCATGGAGTGATCCTCATACGGATGGAGTTGAATTGAATAGCGAGCAAATAGTAATAATCAAAAAACCTTAACTATCGCGCAATTACTACGGTCAAGCTTAACTTGTTCCGCCGCCCGGAGCAATCTTTTTTCAGATCATTGCTTTTCAAAAGAAAACTTTGCCTTCAGGGGCGGGGTTGAATCTCGCCCTTGCTAATCTGTCAATCCGGTTAATCCGGGCATGGGGTTTGACAACCCAAGTCAAGTAGGCTAATTTTTGCCTGAAATGATTATTTTTCGTGTCGATCGCTTTATTTGGTCAATCAGACCCGCAAACGGGCAAAGGAGGCCGGAGTGGCTAATTATTCTTTTAGAAACGCCGTTATTTTTTTCTTCCTTCCTTTATTTCTCCTGGCTGCCGGGTGCGGGTCGGAGGATTCCTCTGCGCCAAAGGCCGATGACTGGAAGGCGCTTATCCGCCCAGACCACCCCCGTCTGTTTTTCAACCGGGAGACCTGGCCGGCTGTAAAAGCGCGGGCCTTGAACCGGGAGGCCCGGCTGTTCGAGGAAATCAGAGCCGGGGTGGATGAGCTTGCCGGACAGGAGATCGAACCCACCGATTACGGGACCCGGGCGGCCGAGGCGGCTTTTGTCTTTCTGGTCACCGAAGAGGAAAAATATCTGGACCTGGCCAAAAGGCTGCTAACCGAAAGCCTGGACTACTATCACCGGTGTTTCGCCGAGCGAAGGACCGTAAGCTGGTACTCTTTCTCGCGCATCAACGCCTGGGCCGCTTACGATTGGCTGTTCAACCACCTGTCTGAACAAGAGAGAAAGCAGCTCGGCGGTTCTTTTCTCACCGCGGTCGAGAACGTGATGCCCACAGGTGCCTGGTCCGGAACCCGGGAACCCTTTGAAAACGAGAACTGGAGCGGGCCGACATCGGG
This sequence comes from uncultured Gemmatimonadales bacterium, assembly GCA_964609635.1. Taxonomy (GTDB): domain Bacteria; phylum Gemmatimonadota; class Glassbacteria; order GWA2-58-10; family GWA2-58-10; genus JAFGTO01. The sequence continues at coordinate 317 of CAZSTM010000565.1, read as the reverse complement.
TTTTTACGGGACCCGCTCTCTGGCCTGGTACGCAGGGCTGGCCGCTTATAAGGAGGGGATCGACGATGTGCTGGCGGAGAAATTCCTGGAGGACGGTTACGGTCAATACACGGCCCTACTCGAACACAGGAGCTCCGCCGCCGGGGATGACGGAGGCTCGGCTTCCGCCGCCCTGAACTATGCCCTGGCGGCCTATCCCTGGGCCGAGTTCAGCTTCTTCCATACCTTCCAGTCGGCCACCGGGAAAAACATCGCCCGCGAATGGCCCTATGTGGCCTGCCTGCCCGGATATATCTTCTGGAACTGGCTGCCCGGGG
>CAZSTM010000564.1:0-2741 GCA_964609635.1 uncultured Gemmatimonadales bacterium | reverse complement strand
CAAAAGCGCCTGGGTTGAGGAAGCGGTAAGCCTGCTGGAGCGTTCCGCTGTGGTAGTGCATCCTACGGAAACCATTCACGGCCTGGGATGCCGCTACGACAGCAACTCCTGCATCGAGCGAATAAGCCGTCTCAAGGGACGAAAATCCGGCAAGCCGATGATTTTTCTGGTTCCCGGACCTTCATGGCTGGCAAAGCTTTGCGGAGAGATCCCGCAACAGGCTTCCAGGCTGGTAGGGCTTTTCTGGCCGGGGCCGCTTACCCTGGTGCTTAAAACTGCAGAAAGCGCCCGAAAAAAAGTCCCCTGGCTGGGCGAAACAGTGGCCGTTCGCCAGTGTTCGCACCCTTTTACCGCGCAGGTTCTGGACGAGCTCGACTTGCCGATAGCCTCGACCAGTCTCAATCTTTCGGGCCAACCGGTAGTAGGCGACCCGGAGAGCGGCCTCGAAATACTGGCAGCCGGCTGGAAAGATAAGCCGCAGTTGCGCCCGGCACTGGCTGTGATCGACAGAAAGAAGTCCAACACAGAGAATATTCTCCCATCGACCATCCTGGCAGTCGAGCCGAACGGCATCGTGAGAGTGCTCCGCCGGGGAGCATGTCCCCTGGACGAGATTATCGATAAATCAGGTATCGAGCCCGTTGCAGCCGAACACTCTTGAGCTGGAAAACCGGTTTAAAATAGATATGAAAAAGCAAAAAAAGCTCAAAGTCCTGATCATCTGCACCGGGAACACCTGCCGGAGCCCGATGGCCGACGTTATTCTGGAGAGACTTCTTATACAGAACAAGCTTAAGGAAAAAGTTGTTATCAAATCCGCCGGTATTGTTTCATTGGAAGGATTCCCGGCCAGCAATCTGGCTGTGGAGGTCTGCCGGGAAAATGGTCTCGACCTCTCCGCTCACCGGAGCAGTCGCTTGACCGACAGACTGATCCAGGATGCCGATTTGATCCTGGTGATGGAAGAAATGCACAAAGAAGTTCTCGGAAAAAGCAGCCCGGCGGCCCTGAAAAAGACCAGGCTGTTATCCGAATTCGCCCTGGAAAAATCCCTTGGCTCGGATATTATAGACCCTTACGGTGGAAATAAACCACTCTACGAACAGGCTTTCAAGGATATCGAACTCTGCCTGGAAGGCCTGGTTTCCCACCTGAAAAACCGGCTTCCGGCCTCGTAGTCCAAGCTTTGTTCGATTTATATTTGACTTAAAGTATTATCCGAAATAGATTGTTAAGGAAACTCGCATATCGATGTAGTGGTAATAGATTTTTTACCGGGCCTTGAATTGAATTTCAAGGCGCTTAATCAGATAAGTGATTCACAATTAAACCTCGAAAAAATCCCGACTGATCAAGTTGGCCTTTTTTTAAAGAGATACCTCGTGAAAAAGAATAACCTGACAATTATCTTTATGAAAGATACAAACCCACCTCATACCTTGGAGGTACCGGTCAGGATTCTCATCCTGCTGGCCGTTCTCTTAATCGTTTTCGTCTCCACTTATGTTTTTTTCATCCGAGGGTACCGTTCGCTGACTCTGAACAACGAGGATATGGAGATTGAAATCCGTTCCCTGAAATTCAAGATCAGCAAACTCGAGAGCGATATCAGCAAGTTGAATCGGCAGGACATCTCGAGCATTCGGTCTATGAATCTGAGCGGTACCGCCATAGTATTGAAGGATTCCCTGCCGGAGAAACGGAATGTAGCAGTGCGGAACCTGAAACTCGAGGCAAACCCGATCGACGGGAAGCTCGATTTCTTTTTTGTGCTGGATAATAACACCGAAGACAATAGTATGATCAGGGGCTATGTATTTGTGGTATTAAAGAATCTGGAGGACCAGCGATACTATAAATCTTATCCCGTGGCGGATTTTAAGGATGGACGACCGCTCAATTATAGTCTCGGAGACCCATACGCCATAAAAAGATTCAAAGAATACAGGGGAGTATTGGATCTGGAAGAGAAGGCGGATATACTCGAAATTTTCATTTATTCAGATATCGGTGAACTTCTGTTCAGAATCAGGCATGAGCTCTGATTCTCGTTGATGTTCACGACCAGTTTTAGCGAGGCAATATGTTTGACAAGAAAAAAAAAGTCGTTATCGACAGTATCAGCAGCGTTCTTGGAGAATCCACCAGACTGAACGGAAAACTTACCTTTTCCGGGACCTTGCGGATTGACGGTAACATAAAAGGGGAGATTTCCGCTAAGAACCAAAAGGGAGTCCACAATACTTTGATAGTGGGAGAAAAGGCCCGGATCAATGGTGATGTCCATGTTGATACCGTGATTAACAGTGGCAGGATCACCGGTAATGTTTATGCCAAATCCCGTGTTGCGATTCATGACCCGGGTCAGTTGACGGGAGATGTCCAAACCAGCGAGTTTACCGTTGAGGATGGAGTTGTTTTCAACGGCAGGTGCAATATGGTGCGCTGAATAGACGGGGTTAGGGCAGGTCCCGCAGTACGGTTGGCAAAGCTTACGTGATGGAAAGACATATGTCTAACGGCTGATTTTTTACTGCCAACAGGGGAGGATAAGATGATTAAAGCTAAATCATTCGGTAGAGGAATGTTTTTAGCCGGCCTGGCATTTGTCATGGTCGGCTGCGAAATCAGCCCTCCGCATGGAGGGGAAAAGTTGTCGGAAGTCGAGCAGATGTACAATCAGGGTAATTACAAAGATGCAATGAATGTGGCCCGCTACAATCTGAAAAATAATCCTCAGG
>CAZSTM010000563.1:0-2741 GCA_964609635.1 uncultured Gemmatimonadales bacterium | reverse complement strand
ATTTTAGATAAACCTCTATTTTAGATTTACCTCTTATTTGACCATTTAATCCGCCCACTTTGAATCATTTAACCTCAAGAATGCTTCATTGCCAGATTTATGATAACTTACTGAGCCATTATTTCCCCAATAAATATATTCATCCAAGAAAACGACCTGAGAATCCGAATGAACCAAGCTTGGTCATTTAATACTAAAATAATGAAAAAACTATTCAACGGCAATATATCAAACAAATCCTAAGCATTTAGCCCTTAATAAGTTTTTGCCTTATCCCCTCAATTTTATCATAAAACAACCTATCCACTACCTTCTCGATAGCAAGAACAAGAGCGGCTTTCTACACACCATTACTATCCACAATCTTATCAATGTACTGCGCCTTTTTCGGCTTCCAATACAAATCACTGTAAACCTGAAAGCCCTTCACTTTCAAATCCCTCAATTTCTGGTAAGACATGTAGCCCCACTCCGCATTCTGGTAATCCCCGTTGAGGATTGCAAATCCATACATTATCTGGTCTTTCGGGTCGTACTCTGCGATGTACCAGTCGCTGCCGAACAAAAAGAAGTGCTCATATATCACAACATCTTTAGCAGAAGTGTTTTCAGTAGGTTAGTTCCAGATGGTTATCATCCTCAAACTTCTATCTCAGGACCGAGTTTCCCACCACCGCCACATCGCCGGTGTCCAGGGCCGGCATCACCGGTGTTGCATCCACGAATACCTCCGCCTGCGGGTGGGGAAGCCAGACCCTGCCCCTGGGTTCGAGCGGGGGCAGGCCCCGGCTGGCCCTTCTGCCGCCGGTAAGGAAAACCCTCAGGCTGTCGGCCGAGACGCTGGCGGTTTCCTCGGTTCGGGCCAGGCTCCGCCCGGCAAAACTCAGGTTTCGCCCGTCGGCCAGCAGGTAGCCGAGAACTTTTCCAGACAGATCGGTGCGCACCAGGCTGAGCAGCCCGTCGGTGCGGACCTCAGCGCAGGATACCTCCTTCGGCCCGGTGCGGTAATTATCCGCCGGCTGCCAGATTATAAGGTCCCGGTAGGTGCCGCCCTCCACCACCAGGCTTACCGCTTCGGGATTGCCGGCGACTTGAGGCCCTTTGCTGAATGAAGGCCGCCCGCCGTTCTTCTCCCAGGCGGCGGCAACTGCCACATACCTTACCCGCCGCCCGTGACGGTGTGCCCTGATCAGCCCAAGCTCGAGCGGATATCTGCGGCTGCCCCCCTTGACAACCCGGAAATCCACCTCGGGCTCTGCGGGCTCGAGAAAACCGATCGAGCAGTTTGCCTGTTCGCCCTCGATCAGCAGCGGTTCCGCCAGGCTGCCCTCTCCGGTAATCTCCTTGGCCGTGGTGTACCATTGCCAGTGGTAATCGTGCTCCTGCTTCTCGCTTTTCTGGATGTCGTCCACCACCACCAGGTACGGATAGGCTCCCTGTTTGACCAGCAGACAAGAGCGGTCGGCCCGCATCGCGGGGGTGCTCTTGGGGTCGGTGCGGTCCTGGTAGGAGTCTCGGGCATCCCCCCGCACGTAGTCGGCGAAGTGTCCCGGTCCCAGGCCGGTAAGCAGGCCCTTGGTGGAGTTCTGGGCGCCGCAGGTGGTAGTGGGGTCGAAAGCCGGCATCCCTCCCTCGTCCACTATAACGATGTTGTGCTCGTAATCGACCCCGTGGTTGATATCTCCATAGGGGAAGACGTTTCGGTGGGTGCCGAACTCCTCGCCGAAAGCACAGAAAAGGAAGGTGTTCATGTCATAATGCTGGTGGTTGGCATTTTCGTAGCGGGTGGCGAAAGCGAAGTAAACGGCCCGCTCGTTGTCCCATTCGGAGCGGCTGTAGAGATAGCCCGCCCGGTTGGGTGTGATCTCGAAGTAGCAGGAGGTGGGCCGCCCGGCTTTAGCCGGGGAGACCGGCTCGAGGTCGTCCGGGTACCAGAGGAAAGCCAGAATGGGATTAAGCCTCCTGCGGTCGGTATATTTGTTGAAAGTCCAGAGTGCCGGCCCATCGCGCGATTCGCCGATACAGTGAAGATAGGCGGCGGCGAACACCCGGCGGCCGTAGCCGGTGTTGTCCCCGATCGGTCCGCATTCTCCCTGGGGCATCCACTGGAACATCTGGTAATTCCCCGCCTTGGTTATGTTGCTGCCGCTGATTATATCCGGCCCGCCGGTGCGCCTGAGCGCCTCGCCGAACTGAGTCGGGTTCTTGTGGTACTGGGCGTAGCATGGACCCTCGATACAGATACCGTTCTCTTTCCAGGATGTAGGGAAGTAATTGCGCTGGATGCGCCGGATGGCGCTGACATACCATTTCTCGAACTCCGCATGCTCGGTTTCCCCCCGGATGGCGGTGCAGAGCAGACCCAGTGCGCCCACCGGTATAGCCCCGCAGTTGATACTGGCGTCTTGCCACCACCAGGCCTCGGTGTGCTCGTAAAGGGCCTTGGTCCACTGCTCCAGCCCGGCCAGTATTTCCGCCTTCTCTTTTTCATCCATCAGCTCATAGAGCCAGTCCCAGGCATATGCGAAAGCCTTGGGCCAGTGTTCGGTAGCGAAAAAATCGCTGTCGATTTCCTCAAAATGTTTAAACGGTTCGATCTGAGCCAAAATCTCCTTGAACAGCTCCACCGCCTGCCGCCCGAGCTCGGTGTCCTTGTCGATCTGATAGACCAGGGCCATGGCGTTCAGTTTCCTTCCGCGCCCGCGCTCCTCGGTCTCCCCTCGGGCAAGCTCCACCACCTT
>CAZSTM010000562.1:0-2766 GCA_964609635.1 uncultured Gemmatimonadales bacterium | reverse complement strand
GGATCCTGGCAAAGTATCCTGAAGTTTTCCGCGTGCGGCGGACTCCCTGTACAATATCGTACTGGCCCAAAAACTCAAGGAACCGCCTGATATGAGTAAGGTCAAAGGCCTCGTCCGCAGTTTGCCATATCGTGTACTCCTTGACCGCATTGCGGATCGCCAGCCTGGTGTTGATTCCGCAATCCAGATTTTTGTAATTGCGGATAATACGCAGACGCGCATTTGTTTCCTGGAACTTTTTCGCCAGCTCATAAGTCCTGTCGGAACTATAATCATCGATCAGGATTATTTCATAATCATCCGTCAGGGACTCCATTAAAGCCACAGCTCTTTCAAGAAAGCCCTGAATATTCTCTTCTTCGTTGTAAGCCCAGCTCAGGAAAGAAAGGCTATGAGGGAATTTACCCATCGGTTCGATTGACCTGCTTTCCAGCTCTGGTGTGGGGCATGGCTCTCCCTTACGAATGGTCATGTTTGTCTACCCTTATGGTGACATATTCATCCGATTAAAACTTTTCTGGAAGCAAGCCGGAATATTCGTTCCCCAAAGGTAACCTACTAGAATTATTTTGGGTCTGAAATTTGGAGACTTTTCCCGCAGGGTGAAGATGGACACAAGATCAATCGCCGAGATATACTTTTTGAAAATAGTTATTTACGGTATTCTCTATTGAAAAATTACTGTTCAGTGCATTTTTTACCATCTGCAGCCACTGTTGCTGTTTCTTTTCCCTGAGCTGGATAGCACTCCTGATTATTTCAAGGAGCTTGACTTCATCCATAGGGTTGTCCAGGAGAAACCCGGTCGCAGCTTGAGGATCCTCAGAATAATCTTTCACTGTTTCCGACAGTCCTCCCACGTTTGAAACTATAGGTAAACACCCGTACCGCATGGCCTCCATCTGGCACAACCCGCACGGTTCCCAGAGCGAGGGCATCAAGAAAATATCACTGGCGGCATAATAGAGAAATCGGTCAATATACAACTCCGGCAAACCCGGCAGAGGGAAACGGTCGTATGGTTCGAAAAATGCTATATTGAAGCGGTATTTCCGAGAGTAATTGATCAGTCGCCACCAGAGGTCGAAATCCGGGTGTTCCTTGTCGGGCTCCGGCCAGGTCCGGATAAATAGCTGGGGCGCATTCTTCAATTTCATCAGCGGTTCAATGATTTTTTCCAACAGGATAAAATTCTTTTGAGTTGAAAAGCGGTGTCCTACCGAGATCAGGGTCGCCTCCGGGTCGACTCTCAGGCAGGCGATACGCTGAAGATGTTCTTTTGCCCTCTTTTTACGCTCCAACAGGTCTTTGGATTTGCTGTTGAAGTTTGCGCCAATGCGCTTGAGAGACGGTGTAGTCTGAGGATTGACTTTCCTGTGGTTCAGGCCGTTTAAAATACCGACAAACCGTCCCTGCCCGGTAACACGCTCAAAATCTTTCTCCAGCCCAAAGCCATGAGGAACCTCCTGCAGCTCCCTGGCAAATTTATCGGAAACAGTTGTGACCATATCGGCCGTCTGAATTGCGCAGCGTACAAAATTGAAGTTCTTTTCCTGCTTAAAGGAATTCTCTATCTCATTAGTGAAAGATATCTTGGACAAAATTTCCTGCTTGTTAAATACTCCCTGGTTCAGCAGTATATCCACGGTGAAAACAGACTTGAACCGGGCGCTTAAAACCGGATCGTCCTTAATCAATGCCGGGAGTAATCCCGTATGCCAGCCAAAGCAGTGCACAACACTCTTCACACCCGGTTCGAAAGATTCTTTACGACTCAGCAATTTTAATAATACAGCCGAACCGATATTAAAAAAGACCCAGGGGAGGCTGACGTTTTCCTTGAAAAAACTGTAGAACCGCGCTTCGTCTTCAATATTCAAAAATGCCTTATGCTCGAAAATACCATATATTTTCAGGTTCTTTTTTACCTCGTAGCCGGTTGCAAAGAAACGGTTGTCAATCCATGGGATACTGTCTGTATGAATGAATTCACCACGCTTCAAAGTCTGTTTTAATAAACCGTAGCATGGCAGGAAGACCGAGACCTTGTGTTGGCGAGAGATAACACTACACAAGTCCCTGATCAGGTCGGCAAGCCCCGTACATTTTACATACGGGGAAAATTCTGGTGTGACAATATAGATATTCATCTCAAATTTGCCGTAACGAGATTAAGATTTACAGATCGAGAAATTACCCCGAATTGACCGCCGGCATCGAGTGTTTATTTCGCCCTCTAACCTCTTTGACTCTCATTTCGCTGAGCGCGGTTTGAGCTTGAAGAACCTGAAAGGGTATCCCTGCGCCAGCCGATTAGTCCTGAAAGGACGGTGAGAACCAGGATGCTTAAAATAAAAATATAAACCGTGAAAAACGCCGAGTCGGACTGTGAATTCGAGTAGAGCTGTTCCATCAGGGAGTCGAAAAAAGATCCTGATGACAAGCCGGGAGTAGTTAATAGCGTACCAATGAACAAGCCGGCACAAGCGGTTATCAGCAGCCCCGTAGTCAGGAATGAAGCTTGTTTCGTTAACTTAATAAATCGATCCCACGAAATCAAAGAGAATTTAAGTATGTCTGCGCGGTTAAGCAGCACCAAGATGAACAGAACGTTATGAGCAAGGAAAGAATACAGGAACAATCTTACAAAATGATAGAACAGTTCTCCCATCGACACTTTCACCTGCTTATAGAAAACCACCAGAGGCCCGATAAACTCGGGTATTACCAGGCGGAAATAATTAAAGAAGGGGTAATGAGTATCTA
>CAZSTM010000561.1:0-2766 GCA_964609635.1 uncultured Gemmatimonadales bacterium | reverse complement strand
CGTACGACAGACTCTCCCTGCGGTTTAACCACCACGTTTTCCGCCGTGTTCCCCTGATTATTTTCAGCGCCCACCACTACTTTCAGCAGACTAATATCACCTGGGGTTTTATCCCCGAGGGAGTCGGCGGATTTACCGAATTCCTCAAGGGCCGGGTTGCCTTACCGTTCAACGGCTCTTTCGAGGACTTCCGTCACGTGCTGCACCATGAACTGGTGCACGTTTTCCAGATCAGCAAGTCCAACGAGGCTTACCGGACTCACCCGCACAGGATCAAGGCCCGGATGCCTCTGTGGTGGACCGAGGGACTCGCGGAGTATTTCAGCACCGCCTGGAACACCGAGGCCGACCTCTATGTACGGGACATGGTACTCAACAACCTGGTTCCACCGATAAAATACCTGGATCGCTACGCCGGCTCGGGCATTATCTACAAGCTGGGAGAGTCCATAATAAGCCTTCTGGGTGAACGCTACGGGGATGATATGATTGTCCGGATGTACGAGAACCTCTGGCAGTTCACCGAGTTCGGCAAGCTCTTCGAGTACATCTACGGGATCAGCCTCGATGATTTCAGCGACATCTGGATTCACGAGATGAAAAAACGCTACTATCCCGACATCCAGAATAAAGACGAGATGAAGATCAGCGGGATCACCCGCGTGGCCACCAAGAGCTGGGCCAATATCCACCCCTCGGTATACAGGTCTCCGAGCAGCGGCAAGCAGCGAGTGGTATTTGTCTCGCCCCGCACCGGATATCTGGATATTTACAGCGTGCGGCTGGAAAAGGGGGAAAAGGACCGCAAGAAACATGTCAAGGGGGGGCGAAGCGCCGAGTACGAGTCGTTTCACCCGTTCCGCACCCGGTTTGATATCGGTCCCAACGGGGTGCTCCTGTTCGGCAGCAAGTTTCACGACAAGGATGCTCTGTTTCTCTGGGACCTGGAACGCAACCGTAAAATCGCCCGCTACCGGTTCAAGGGCCTGGTGGGTATCAATTCTCCCTCGTGGGGACCCGGACAGAGAAAAGTTGTTTTCAGCGGCCTCAGTGTCTCCGGCTTCTCCGACCTGTACCTTTTCGATCTCGTGACCGAGGAATTGACCAGACTCACCAACGACAGGTACTCGGACGATTACCCCGATTTCTCCCCGGACGGCCGCTACGTGGTTTTCACCTCCGATCGCACGGTCTATGGAAATAATGGCAACCGGAACCTTTTCCTCTACGACATGGAAACCGGTGAGATAAGGTATCTGACCATGGGCCGCTGGAGCGACAGCCAGCCGAATTTCTCCTCCAAAGGGGACCGGATAGCTTTTGTCTCGGACAGGAGCGGCGTGCCCAACATCTACGCTGTCAACCTCGAGGGCGAGGGCAGCCAGTTGACCAATTTTTTCAACGGCATGTTTGGTTTCGACTGGACCGACGCGGACTCAGGCTTTTGCTTTACCGCCCTGGATAGCCATACCATGGGCATCTATTACCTGGATGTTCCCGAAACCGGCCTGGATACAGTCAGTCTCGACAGGCAGACCCGGGCGGTACAATGGGAATGGGAAGATTACCGCGAGCACGTCCAGAGCAGTAAAGCCGAAAAAAGGCCCTACAAACGTGATTTCACCCTGGATTTCGCCTATGGTATGGTGGGCTATAATCCCTCGCCTTACTACGGGGGCGGATTCGGACAGGCCCTGTTGATGTTCTCGGACCTGATGGGAGATGAGCTGATCCTGGTGGCTGCGGGCAACTCGGCCACCTCCACGGCCGATTTCTGGGAAAGTTTCAGCGGTAATGTTACCTACTACAACCGGAAGAAGCGGCTGAACTATGGATTCGGAGCCTTTCGCTTCGCCGGACGGTTCGTGGACTTCCGCAGGGATGAGTTATACTACGAGAGGGACCACGGGATTTACGGCCTGTTGAGCTACCCCCTGTCCAAGTATCTGAGAATCGAGACCAGCATGGGGTTCATGCAGAGCTACCGGGATGATTACTTCCTCAATTTCATCCGGGATTCCTACCTGGTCACCAACTCCGTCTCTCTGATCAAGGACACCTCGCTGTTTATTCCATATGGGCCTATCGACGGTGAGCGGATACACCTGGGTATGGCCCTGACCTCCGATATCAGCGAGGGCCGGACAGACAATATTTCTATGTTGCTGGATTTCAGAAAGTATTTTAGATTGACTACCTACAGCGCTTACGCCGTTCGCTTCCAGGCTCGCTACAGCGGCGGTAGAATCCCTTACCGTTACATTATGGGTGGCAGTTGGACCCTGCGCGGCTACGGTCGCTGGTCGATCATCGGTTCGCGCAGCATCCTGTTCAACCAGGAATTAAGGTTTCCGGTATTCCACCGCCTGGATGTACATCTGGGAATCGGCAGGTTGCCGCTGCCGGGGATAGAGGGCGCGCTGTTTTTCGATATGGGCAATGCCTGGGAGAAAGGAGAAGAATATCCGGGCCTGCTGGCCAGCGCGGGCGTGGGATTAAGGATGAGCCTCGGCGGTCCCCTGGTCTTACGGCTGGATCGGGCGAGAAGAGTAGTCTGGCTCAATGAAAACGTTGACAGGATCAGGTTCCGTCAGAAATACTATACCAACTTTTTCTTTGGATTCGATTACTGAGTGAAAATCCTTTACCTCAGTATATGAATTCATAAATAGTGTAAACCGTTTTTCTGTACCAATCCACAAATTTAGCGCAGGGGCGAGGCATGCCTCGCCGATGTTCGGGCGACCGATCGGTCGCCCCTACGGT
>CAZSTM010000560.1:2345-2805 GCA_964609635.1 uncultured Gemmatimonadales bacterium | reverse complement strand
CGGCAGCTCGCCCAGGTTGCACATATGCTCCACAATCGGGATACCGGCGCCGAGTAAGACAGAATGCGCGGGTCTTGTCAAATCCGAGGTGTCGTCGATATTGAGTGAGTCGATACCCACCAGGGCGGCTTGTTGGGCTGCGAGATAATCGGCCGCCTTTTTTGTCAGGAAAGGGTGGCCTTCAAAGTATTGCCCGGAAGCCCAGTGCCTGTCCCAGCCGGTGTGGACCAGCACGGCTTTCCCGCCAAGAGCGGCATTTTCGAACAGCTCCCTGCCGATAGAGCGTTTCCGGGGATCCGCAGTAAATACCAGGCCTTCCAGATTTGCCACAGTCGCTAATTCGAGCTGCGACAGGTCCTTACCGTGCGCGTACCGGTGAAACGGAGAGTCTAGATAGGTGCCGGTATTGGCCACCATCTCGATTTTGCCTACCTGAAACTCGGTACCGCCTGCATAGTGC
>CAZSTM010000560.1:0-2335 GCA_964609635.1 uncultured Gemmatimonadales bacterium | reverse complement strand
AGTCTTCCCGGCTCCGGTAGTCGCTTATAATCGGCCCCGGGAGCCCTTTATAGGTAACCATGCCGTGTTCGACAACATGGCTTAGATCGACCAGAGTGTAATTAACTTTTTTCATCCAAAATCAATCCTCGGGCAGCAGGTTCACCTGGTTGGCACCGAGGGTGCGCTGGTTGCCGTCCGCCATCAGGATATAGCAGCTCGAGCCGTCCGCCGCGGCCCGGGCGTAAAGGATGTCGCCGGCTATCTCGATACCGTTGAGCGCCAGGGTTACCACCTTGGGAATCCCCACCTGGGTGAACACCGCCTCTCCATCGGCAAAAGTTATCAGCACCCCGTCGTTTTCGAGCACCTCGAACTTTTTGACTTTGTCCGCGGTCTCTTCCGGGTCGAAAAGGCAAGCATCGTAAGCCGTCATTACGGCGAGCACTTCCCGGTGCGAAAGCGGCCCGGTGTGTTTGAATCCCGGTACCACGGACAACGGCCAGAGGGTGTTGTTGCCGGCCGGTTCGCCGCCGTGCCCGGCTGCGGGCAGGGCTGTATCAAAACCCGCCAGGTTGCGGATGAAAGTGCACAGGTCGCCGGCGCAGGCATATTCCCAACCGGGACCCGAGCGCACCTCAGGCGTTACTCCTTCCCGGTATCCCAGGCTCATACCGCCCTCGACCGCCTGGAACTCTTCCGCGCCGAATGCCCGGTGTACCCGGACATGGAAGTTATCCTTGAGGATGATATTGGTATATACCCGCACGGTGTCGTCATCCGGGAGAACCTGGAAGCTCGCGCTGAAATCTTTCACCGTCCCCAGGTGATAGGGCCGGGTGCGCTGGATGAATTCTTTTCCATCGCGGGTAAGGCAGAAACTGTTGTCGTAGCAGTAGGTGCCTTTTTTCTGCGTGATCTCGAACCCGTGATGGCTCGAGTAGCTGAAATTGCCGTACTTTTTCATCACGTGGTGCTTGGAGCGCTGGTTGAAAAGCTCGACCATGCCGCTTCGATTGTGCCCCCTGACCAGCATGCCGGCCGCGGGTACGGCTATGGAAAAATTCTGCTTTTCCACCTCATTGGGAAGCTCCTTGGCGGTCCAGAAAGGGTCGTCGTCCTCGAGCAGGTAGCACCAGAACGCCTTGGCCGCCCAGTAAGCCGAGCCCGGGCCGCTGTAAGGCTCGACAATCGGCAGGTATTCTCCCAGGTAACCCATTTGCAGGAAGTTATCTTTGCTCAGAGCGCCGGAACTGATAAAATACTTCAGGTTACCCGAGCAGATACGCCGGGCCTGGCCGGGATGAACGGGGGAGATGCCGAGCAGCTGAGCTACCGGAAAAACACTTACCGCGCTGAAACGGTAGATCATGCTGCGTCCAAAGCAGGGGTAGGCGCCGTTGGCGGCGAACAGGTACTTGTATGATTCGAGGAAGCGGACAGAGCGGTTCAATATCCTGGGTTTGAGTTCGGGTCTTCTCTGCCCGTCGATCCAGGCCCAGAAGAGGAAGTAAGGCTGGATGACCCAGGAGTTGTAGTAGTCGTAGCAGTCGTGCACGCCGTCGCGGTACCAGCCGTTACCTGAATACCAGAAGTCCATGCGGTCCAGATAGCGGTCGAGTTCCTCGGCGCTGTAATCCTGGCCCAGTTCCCGCAGGAAGAGGTTGATAAACATGTTGAACAGGGTCCAGTTGACATCGTAGGTTTTTTTACCGATCGCACTCTGCAGCCAGGCGGCGATTTGAGTTTTCTCCTCATGTGAAAGCCGGTTCCAGAGTTTTTCCCTGGAGAGGTAGAGGTTAAGCCCGAGCGCTGCCATTTCGACCAGCTTCTGATCGAAATTTTCCCCGGGGCCCCAGTAAGCCTTGCCGTTCGGGTCGGTACCGGCCAGGATCAGGTCGCGATACAGGGCGGCGACATCGAATGAGCCGCAGTCGAGCTCAAGTTTAGTCCGTTTGCTGCGGTAAAGCCAGGGGGCCGCCATCAGCATGGTTCGTGAGACCGACTCCAGGCGGTCCGAGTCTGCACCATGGCTGCTGGGTCTGCCGGGGAAGGCGACCGCGGCTCGTTCTACTTGCACGTGCTGGATAACACCACGCATCATCAGGCAGAACAGCTCATCCCAGTGCCGGCGTGTCCAGCCGGTATATGGAGATAAATCACGGTCTTCTTTTGAGTCGAAAAGTTGCATTTGATTCCGGTTCTCCTTTTTGAGCGGTAGGCGGGTTTCTAGTACTCTGTCAAGTTAGAAATGCATTGTAACTTGCACGGATGAAATGACTGAGATTTTGCGAACCTACGAAAACAGACTATAGGCTATAGGCTGTGGGCTGTAGGTCCTAAGCACACTACCGCC
>CAZSTM010000559.1:2533-2809 GCA_964609635.1 uncultured Gemmatimonadales bacterium | reverse complement strand
CCACTGCGCATCATCCGCTCAACTAATCTGGACGAATACATTCGTGACTGGATCTACTGGTCCACCGGATCGTATACCCAAAAAGGGCTAGTAACCGAACGAGAGTAAGTCAGGAAACTGATACCCATTATAAATTGATTCAGTACGTGGCCCGGTCAAGCCTCCCGGTCCCGAAGCGAGTTCGGGATCATTAGGCCATTTTCTGTTCGCTCCCTGTCTGCCATACCGGATTTTTTAGCAAAGCCAAACAGACGGATTTCCGTCACTACCCATTTT
>CAZSTM010000559.1:0-2523 GCA_964609635.1 uncultured Gemmatimonadales bacterium | reverse complement strand
CCCCGGCTTGTATCCTGTCATTCCCCGGCTTGACCGGGGAATCCAGACGTATCAGTCTGTCATACCGGGCTTTTTGGAAAAAACAAACAGACGGATTTCCGTCACTACCCATTTTGCCTGCAAATCGACCCTAATCGGCCATCGCTCAGGTCAATATCCATAGTGTCACCAACTATTTTGGAGGAGAACCAAAAAACAAAATAATTCCGATAAAAATTGTCGAATTTGTCTTGACGTTACGATCACATTTATTAGAATGACGTAGTAGGTTTAATAAGAATATGCTATTATTATAGTCTCCGACACTATAAACAGGGGCGAGGGGAATAATTCAATAGCGGTGGAGTTTGTTGTTTATTAATTTTGTTATAGCGGGAAAAAGAAGAAGGCGGGTAGTTCTTTTGTGAATCAATCCGGCTTTACCCCCGCTAAAGAGGCGTCAGTTAAAACCGAGTGGCAGACAAGACTGCTTTAGTGTGCATGTAAAGGCAGCGCTTTAAGCACGGGCACTGAAGAACAATGTAAGTACGCGCGTTTTTGATATGGGCATTGGATCGATGGTTCAAACAAAAGGAATGTGGCCATGAAGACAATCAAGACCTTTTCATTTGCCTTCGTAATATTTTGTTCGCTGGCGGTTCTTGTTTTATGGATACCGGCCCTGATAGGAATGGCGGAAACTTCGCCGGAACCGCCGGCACCAACACCACCTGCTCAGTGGGATGCTGCAAGTCAGGCACAGATTGGGGCGTTATTGCAGGATGCGGAACAGCTTATCAAATCGGCCAATCAAACAGATTCCGAGAGTGAACGACAAAATTATTTAAGCTCGGCCCACGACCGCTATAAGCAGGCCTTTACGAGCATGAAGTCGATATGGGATTCGATAAAGGACAGCCAGCCGATCGAGGCCACGGAAGTGGCGTTGAAGATTCATGAGACAGGGGTGGATATAGGGGGGTTGGCCATCGAAAGGCGTGGTACATTAACCGCTGATGATTTTAATGAATTGGTGTCGATATGCGATAATGTTCTGGATATTACCAAGGCTTGCCTTCCCACCAACCAAGGATACAGATTTGTTACCGAACAGGTTCGGATTCAGTATTTCAAGGCCAGATTTTGCCTTCGTGCGGGCCGGCATGAAGAGGCGAGGCAGCTCATCGGGTCGATCAAGGCCAAGGCCCCCGAAACGATGGTGGCGATCAAGACCAGGGTATTGGAAGCCAATCTGAACGGTGAGCCCCGTGCGATTATCAAGGGCCTAAGGCAACTGGTGAAAAAGGAACAAGAGGCGAAAGAAATCGAGAGCCAGGCGGAGGTGAAACTGGAGGAGGACAAAAGGCCCAAGGCCGATGGGGTAGCGGATGATTTCTTTTTGGCTCAAGCATTGCAGCTTTACGACCAGGTGATCGATAATTACCCGCAGACGGCGTCGGCCCTGCGTTGTTTAAAGAGGAAGGGAGACGCGTATCACAATGTCAATCATTATGAAGGGGCTATTGCGGCCTATGTACCGCTACTGGCTAAAATTCCAGAGGAGGCCCGCTATTCACTGTTTTGTCAGAAAGCGAAGGAACAACTTCAAGAAGCGCTTCTGGGCAATCTGAAGCGTAAATTAGACAAAAAGAAACAGATAACGGCAGAGGAAGAAAGTCAGTTAACGGCCTTAATTCTGGAATCCGCCCGAGAGGATCCTCGTGTTTGGGAGCGGGTTGGTTCGGTCGAACGCTACCTGGACTACGCCGGCCAGTGCAACAAAACGCCGGGCAAGGTCCACAGGGGTCTGGAACTGGCGGAGGCCTTTCCCGCTTTTGCGAATCAGGTGTCGGCAGGGAATACGGATTCACGGGTACTAACGGGTTTAGACGCGCTCAAGATTCTCGCTCAAGTATATGCCGGCCAGGCCTTGTATAGAATGGATCGCCCGGCCGAGGGGTTATTATATTTTCAAGGATCGGCCCAGGCCCTTCGGGCCCAGGAGAAAACCGTAGACGGCAAGGTGGTACTTGCAGAGGAATATTATCAGGTATTGTTATCCTTGATAGAGACGGTAGTGCCTTACGTTGACTTACAGCAGTTGGTTAAAGGGGAATTGGTACCCGAGTCGTCATCTCCCGCCATATTTGCCTTGGCGGATCATGCGTTGGCCCTTGCCCCCGATGAAAAAAGTCTGGCGATGGGAGAATTGTCCATGAGAGATGTGCTGGTGAAAAGTATAGTTAAAGGGAAAATAGTGGAACTAGAAACCTGGGGTATTAATGAATGGGATACTATCAAATCATTGTGTATCCAGAGCATGGAAGAGGGCCGGTTACCGGAAGTACGCGAAACTGCGGCGGAGGATTATCTTACGGTATTTGCGAAATTGCTCTATATTCCCGGCAAAGTGGAGGATTCGCTGCAACCCATTCAAGCATTCGGAGGTTTGGCGGAAGAGGTTATTGAGGACTTTAAAACAATTCACCGTGGCACAAAACAAATGAGAGATTTGCAATTGAAAGCCTGGGTCATGGAAGGAGC
>CAZSTM010000558.1:0-2813 GCA_964609635.1 uncultured Gemmatimonadales bacterium | reverse complement strand
CCACGGCGTCAATGAAAACAGGATCGCTTTCGCTAATATCAAGGAGCAAGTGGCCCTGGCTCACAGTGACGGAAATGGAAAAGCAACCGAAAAGGCACGTCTTATGATCTCTGTGGCGCTGGCCAAGGTGGAGATGTGCCATGATATCGAGTCGATAACCGTCTCACCCCGGCGCTCGGTACTGGTGATCGGTACGAACCCGGAAGGGATTATCGCCTCGATGGAATTGCTGGAAAAAGGATACAGGGTGTATCTGGTGGAAAGGGAACCGGCTGTTCGCAAGGAGACCACGGATAAAGCTAATCTCCTGCCCAGTCTGACCAGAGTGCGGTCGGATGACAGGGCTAAGATCTTTTTGGAGACCGAGATTGAAGATGTTTCGGGTTGGTGCGGCGAGTATAAGATAGTGTTGAACACCAAAGGCCGACAGCGGGAGATCATGGTTGGTGGTATCATTTTGAGTGTCGGTGATGATAAAGAGTGGATAGCCGAGCTCAGGCCGATGATGCAACTTGATACCGATAACGAGGGATTATTGCTGGGTAAGCAGCGTAAACGTCTTTCCGGCGAGACAGATGATCCCGGAATCTGGTTTATTCCTTTCAGGAAAGGAAATAACCGTGTTGAATTTGTTATGGGCTGCACCAGCATGGCGGTACTTGCACTTACTACTATTCTCGATAAGAATGAGATAGAACATCCGGTCCTGGTAACGGAAGTGGATGAAAGTGTATGCGGCGGTTGCGGCACATGTGTAAAGACCTGTGCGTTTTCCGCATCGAGTATCGACCCGGTTCGAAAGCTTTCCGTTATCGACCCGAAAAGATGCAAAGGGTGTGGTAACTGCGTGGTAGCCTGTCCAACAGGCGCCCGGGACCTGGTGACTTTCCCTGAAAAATATATCCTCCAGGCAATCGATATTCTCAGCTGCGGGGTCAGTCACGATTCCGAGCCGAAGGTTTTGGCCATCCTTTGCAACGGTTGCGGCTATCCGGCGGCGGACAAAGCAGGAGAGCTGTCGAATCAAAAACCAGGCATGAGATACTCTCCCAACGTGCTTCCTGTCCGGGTAGAATGCGGCGGCAATGTCGACACCCAGTATATCTTCAAGGCATTCAGTAAGGGATTTGACGGTGTCGTTTTAACGATTTGCAGGGATAAGCACTGTCATCACATTGTTGGAAACACGGACATGGAGCGGCGCCTCGGTTTGTTCCGTGAGGTGCTGAGGTCTCGAAACATTGACGATGAAAGAATGCGCCTGATACATGTCTTTCCTGATGAGGGAAAGGTGTTCAGCGAAGAGATCAAATCCTTTTGTGAAGAATTAAAAAGGCAACTACGGCCCAGGAGAGGTAGTAAAAATGGCTAAAAAAGTTACAGTGGCAACCACCTGGTTACAGAGCTGTTCAGGATGCCATATTGCTCTGCTTGATTTGCACGAGGAACTTCTCGACGTCCTGAAACTGATAGATATTAAATATTCTACCATAATGGACATCAAAGAGGTGCCTGAGGTCGATTTGGGAATTGTAGAGGGCGCTGTGGCCAATGAAGACAACGAAGAGGTGCTGAAAACATTTCGGGAAAGGTCAAAGACGATTGTCGCTTTGGGGACTTGTGCCTGTTTCGGCGGGGTACCCGGCTTGAGGAATCTTTTCAGACGCCGGGACGTACTCCAGCGCGCGTATGTGGACACCGAAAGCACTGTGGACGGTAAAATCCCTGCCGGAAAAGAAATTCCGGCACTTAAGAAACATGTCAAACCTATTGACCAGGTTGTTAAGGTCGATTTCTACATACCGGGATGCCCTCCGCTGCCGTCAGCGATCAAGGATACGCTGGTTTCGCTTGTTGAAGGCAGAACTCCGGAGGTTAAAACACGTAACCTGTGTGAGGAATGTGACCGTATCAAGGAGAAAATGCTGGTGTCATCAAGGGATTTTGTGACTGATGCGGTGGTATCGGCTCATGAACTCGAAACAATTGACCCTGAACTGTGTTTTCTCGAACAAGGCGTGCTCTGCATGGGACCGGCAACCCGTGAGGGGTGTGAGGCCAGGTGCTTGAAAGGAAACATGCCCTGCCGCGGCTGCATGGGACCGACACCGGATGCCCTGGACCAAGGAACAAAGGCTATAAATGCTCTCTCCTCTATTTTGCCGGCCGGGGGATTGATGTTTCTGGAAGATATAGTCGGTGTCGGATATCGCTATTCTCTGCCGGTTTCGATCTTTCCTCATCGCGCCGAGGAAAGGGGAAGAAAATGAGCGATACAATCACGATTGCACCGGTTTCACGGGTAGAAGGACACGGAAAGGTTACCATACACTTGGACGACAATAACCAGGTAGTAGAATCACATTTTCACGTCGTGGAGTTCAGGGGATTTGAAAAGTTCTGTGAGGGAAGGCTGATGTCGGAAATGCCGGTAATTACCACCCGTATTTGCGGAATCTGCCCGGTCAGTCATCACCTGGCCAGCGCAAAGGCCTGTGATGATGTGCTGGGCGTGGATATCCCCCAGGCTGCAAAGAGTTTGCGTGAATTGATGCACATGGGCCAGTTCATTCATTCACACTCGCTACATTTCTTTTATATGGCAGCGCCTGATTTTCTCTTTTCACCTTCAGCAGATCCGGCCAAGCGAAATATTATCGGGATCATCGAGGCTGACCCTGAGCTGGGCAAGAAGGCAATCCGGCTGAGGCAGATCGGCCAGAACATTGTCGAACGAGTTGGAGGAAGACCGATACATACGGTGTCAGCCATCCCCGGGGGAATGAGCAAGTCCTTATCCCACGAGGACCGTT
>CAZSTM010000557.1:0-2816 GCA_964609635.1 uncultured Gemmatimonadales bacterium | reverse complement strand
CGATAACTTGCTGGAAGCCGGCCGGGAGAACCGCCCAGACTTGGCCCGTATCCTGCTGGTCAAGGCCGATATTCATTTTTACCTGGGACAGCCGGACAGTGCTTCCAGTGCCTATTTGACTTATGCAAAGCTCCTGACGGGTGAGCCGGAGGCCAATGATGCTATAGAACGCGCCTACCTGATTCAGAACGATAAAAGCCCGGAAGCCGGGATCAGTTCCGGAGTGGGAAAGGCCCTGCACGAGGCGGTTCGCGGCAACTTGCAGGCAGCCACAGAATTGTTCCAGGAAACCCTGGAACAAGTTGCTGACTCGGTCTATAAAGCCCAGGTTTACTACCAGATGGGCCTGATGTACGAAAACGCCGGGGAATTTCCCCTGGCGCTCGGTGCCTACCAGGAAATCGTGCGGTCTTTCCCCGGTCACCACCTGGTCCCGATGGCCCAATTGCGAATAGGAATAGTGCTGCTGGATGGGATCGGCGATGCCCGGGGTGCCAGAGACCACCTTGAGCGGATAGTGTTCGACACACCAGAGGGAGTGGTAACCCCGCTTGCCCGCCGCCTGCTGCGCTCTCTGGAAAAAGACGCCTTTTAAATTAGTGCTTTTCCCCGGAGTAAATCGGATTATATTAGTTATCCGCAAGTTCAACAGATTTGTCAGATCTGGAAAAGAAAGCCGCCGGTATTCAGTAAAATGGGCCGCCATTGCCGCGCCGGTAACTGCCTGGATCCAAAAATATCTTATTCTTTTGGTGATATCTTAAGTAATCTGTGGATTAATAATTTTCAAATCCTATTTTAGAGGTAACAGTCCTTTGGTTTTTCGAAAAGCGATATTGGTATTAGCCCTCGCCGCACTGATCCTTCCCTGTAGATTAGCAGCGGCTGAAATCCTGGTACCCATGGACCTGACCCAGACCGATCATCTCAAGGCATATGGCCTGGCTTACAAGGTTCTGAAAAGCGGTGTCGATGTGGAGTGGCTGCTCAACTACCGCGGAGGCTCTTTCCTGTTCGAGGAGCACGAGACATTCGTGCGGCAGGCCCGGCTGATGGGTGTAAGATACGAGCTGATCGGCCCGGAAAAGGTGCTGGCCATACACGGCCAGATAGAAGAGGAGAACATGGAGGTTATGCTCCTGGAGAAAGCTCCACGGGTGGCGGTTTATACTCCACCGAATACCTCTCCCTGGGATGATGCGGTCACTCTGGCATTGACCTACGCCGAGATAGATTATGAGACCCTCTGGGATGACCAGGTGCTGCAAGGACGCCTGATGGAATACGACTGGCTGCATCTTCATCACGAGGATTTCACCGGCCAGTACAGCAAGTTCTATAATGGCTACCATCAGCAGGACTGGTTCGCGGAAGAAGTCGCCCGCAACGAGGAGACCAGCCGGCGCCTGGGGTTCGGCAAGGTCTGGAGGCTCAAGCATGCAGTGGCCTCACGTATCGCCGAATATGTGCTACAGGGAGGCTTTCTTTTTGCCATGTGCCTGGCAGCCGAAACCCTCGATATAGCGCTGGCGGCCGGCGAGGTGGATATTGTCTCCCCGCAGGCGGACGGCGATCCGGTGGCGCCGAATGCCCAGGCCGGACTGGATTTCAGCAGAACCCTGGCGTTTAAAGATTTCGCCGTGGAACTGAATCCACGGGTGAACTCGTTTTCCAATATCGACGGACACCAGGTCAACAACCCCCCTAAGCGGCAGAAAATCGGCTATTTTCAGCTTTTCAAGTTCTCCGCCAAGTACGATCCGGTTCCCTCACTGCTGACCCAGAACCATACAGATTTTATCAAGGATTTTTACGGCCAGTCTACCAGTTTCATCCGCAAGACCCTCAAGGATGCGGTGACTGTCCTGGCTTTCGAAGAGGGTAAACCCTGGGTAAAATACATCCACGGTAATGCCGGGCGGGGAGCCTGGACCTTTCTGGGGGGCCACGACCCGGAGGACCCCGAACACCGTATCGGGGACCCGCCCACCCGGCTCGAACTGCACAAAAACTCTCCGGGTTATCGCCTGATCCTGAACAACCTGCTCTTTCCGGCAGCCAAGAAAAAAGAACTCAAGACCTGAATTGAATAGCGAGCGCATTCCCCGCGACTTACCGCGGGGTTAGCGAGCGAATATTAATAATCATAAATCCTTAACCATCGAAGATTCCCAGCAGCTTGCTGCGCCGGAGTCTTCAATCTTACTGTCGGTATGCCGTTTGAAGCGGGAGTACATGGAGGTTTTCCGAGGTGCGACTTACCACTTTGCTTGGAGCCATCGGAGCAAGCTCTTCGCGGGGTCCGGTAAAGCCTGCCGAGGTAACCGGACTGGCGACAGACAGCCGTGAGGTGACACCGGGCGAGGTGTTTTTCGCCCTCGAGGGTACGCAGGTCGATGGTCACGATTTTCTCGAGAAGGCCGCCGCCGGGGGCGCTTTGGCGGCCGTGGTCAACCGGGAAGTGCCCGGGGTGGCGATCGAGCAATTCGTGGTTCCCGACACACGTGAAGCTCTGGCCCTGGCGGCGTGCGAGTTTTACAACCATCCTTCTCTGAGAATCCCTCTTATTGGTATTACCGGAACCAACGGTAAGACCACCGTAGCGTTCCTGATTCGACAGATTTTGGGCCACGAGGGGATTATTTGCGGTCTGCTGGGTACGGTATGCAACATCCTGGGGCCGGATCGCCGGGAACCGAGCGAGCTGACCACGCTGCAGGCCCATGAAATCCAGCTGAAACTGGCTATGATGCTCGATTACGGCTGCCGTTCCGCGGTGATGGAGGTCAGTTCCCACGGCCTGGATCAGAAACGCA
>CAZSTM010000556.1:0-2818 GCA_964609635.1 uncultured Gemmatimonadales bacterium | reverse complement strand
TCAAGCAACTGCTCGGAAGCCTCAGTCGAGGAGCTGATGGAGTGACCGCCGGCGGTATCTACGGCAAGATTATCGACATGGACGAGCATACGGTTGATTTGAAAGTGGCGGAGGGAACCAAGATCAAGATCGAGCGCGCCAGGATCGGTCGGGTGATTGCCAAGGCCGGTAAAGGAGAGTGAATTATGGCTGTTTTGCCCCTCAGCTACCTGGGGGATAAAATTCTGCGGAAGAAAGCGGCGGAGATCACCGAGATCGACAAAGAAATCGAGCAGTTGATCGAGGACATGATCGAGACCATGTACTCAAAACAGGGTGTGGGTCTGGCTGCGCCGCAGGTGGGAGTTTCCAAGCGGCTGATCGTGTTTGACAATGTAAATCTGCCTTACGGCATCGAGCCACAGGCTCTGATTAATCCTCTTATTGTCGAACAGGAGGGGAAATGCCGGGAAGAGGAAGGCTGCCTGTCCATACCCGAGCTGGTGGAAGTGGTTGAACGCGCCGAGCGGATAAAAGTGACCGGTCTCGACCGTAAGGGCGAGCCGGTGGAAATGACCGCGGAAGGTCTTGCCACGCGCATCATTCAGCATGAAATCGATCATCTGGACGGTATACTCTTTGTCGACCGGGTCAGCTCGGTTAAGCGTGAAATGCTGGTCTCCAAATGGAACAAGATCCGTAAGGAGCTTGTGGGATAGCTGAAGCGACAAAATGAGGATACTTTTCTGGGGTAGTCCGGAATTTGCGGCTCAGCCGCTCGAAACACTGCTTTCCTCTTCACACCGGGTGGTCGGCGTGGTCTGCCAGCCGGACCGCCCCAGGGGACGAGGTCGCAGGGTACAGCCTCCCGAGGTAAAGAGGGTGACCGAACCGCGTGGTTTGACCGTGCTGCAGCCCGAGCTGCCCCGGGGTGGGGAATTTCTCGAACAGATACAATCGCTCGAGCCGGATATTTCGGTGGTGGTGGCCTACGGGCATATCTTACGCCCGGAGGTGCTGAAAGTCGCTCGCCACGGATCGATCAACCTGCACGCCTCCCTGCTCCCGGCCTACCGCGGAGCGGCCCCGATTCAGCGGGCTGTCCTGGCCGGCGAATCCATTACCGGTATCACTGTCATCCAGATGGATGAGGGAATGGATACAGGCGATATGCTCGCCCGCAGGGAGATTAGTATCCGGCCGGAGGAATCCGCCGGAGAGCTGGCCGGACGCCTGAGCCGGCTGGGAGCGGACCTCCTGCTGGAAGTTCTGGAGGCGGTCACCGGCAATACCCTGAAACCGGTGCCCCAGCCGAAAGAGGGGGTCAGCTACGCGCCGAAAGTAAGAAGAGAGGAGGCCGGGATCGACTGGAACCGGCCGGCCGAAAAAGCAGCTTGTCTTATCCGTGCTTTTGACCCGGTGCCCGGCGCTTTCTGTTTTTATCAGGGAAAGATGCTGAAACTTTTTCGTCCGGTGCCGGGGGGAGAAGCAGCAGGTGAGCCCGGCGAGATAACCGCGGCCGATGACCGGGGAATATCAGTCTGCTGCGGTGACAGACACTCGGTCCTGCTGCAGGAATTCCAGGCCCAGGGTAAAAGAAGAATGTCCGCCGCCGAGTACCTGCGCGGAGCGCGACTGTCGGTTGGAGACCTTCTGGAAGGTGTTTAAAGAGCGATCTGAGGTCGATTTTACCAAGATCCTAAAAGGTGTACTAAAAAGATCCAAAGTCATGGGTATATGGCCCCTCAAAGGTGGGCCGAATGGCCCATTCACCTGCCTTTGACAGCTAAAATACAATAAATTTCAATCCCGGGGCGTTTGAAATCTTTCTTTCAACGCCCCTCTAAAGATGCGAAAAAGCGAACCGGTTTTTTTCCATTTTCGTCTCCATGCAGTGACCGACAGCAAAGCTCTGGAAGCCGAAGATTTTCACCGGCGGGCCGAGAAGTTGTGCTCCACCGGTGGTGTGGCTTTGGCTCTAAGGGCGCACGAGCTGTCGGGCCGGGATTTTTTTGAGCGTGCCCGGAAGCTCCGCTCGCTGACTGCTGCAGCCGGGGTGCCGCTGATAATCAACGACCGGCTGGATGTGGCCCTGGCCGTGCAGGCCGATGCGGTCCACCTGGGCGAGCGTTCGATCCCGCTGGAACAGGCCTTGCCGCTTTGCCGTGAGCAGGACATGCTTTGCGGTTTCTCCTGCCACAGCCCGGACCAGGCGGCTAAGGCCGCAAAAAGTAAAGCGGATTATCTTTATATCGGGACTATTTTCCCCTCGGCGAGCAAGCCGGGTTCCGCAGCCGCCGGGATCGAGCTGGTGGAAAAAACCGCCCGGCTGGTGGATTGCCCGGTTTTTGCCATCGGGGGAGTGAATCCGGAAAATGCATCCCAGGCGGTGCGGGCCGGGGCATTCGGCTGCGCGGCGATCACCGGGCTGTGGCACTGCCCGGACCCAGGGAATGCCGTGCAGAGCTATCTTGCGGCTTTTTAAATTTGAGCTCTTTTTCTCTGCAGGAAGGGATATGAGCCACACACGGTGCGCGCGGGTTATCGCCGCAGATGCAGAATGACTCACATGTAAATGGAACATTATCCTGTTTGATAAGGGACTCGAGAGATGCCGACCATAGAAGTGAACGGAGAGAAAAGAAAGGTCCCCAAACAGGCCACCATTGCGGATTTACTGGCTGATATCGGAATCGGCGGGCGGCGGGTGGCAGTAGAGCGCAACCGTGATATAGTAGCCAGGGACTCGTATGCGAGCACCCTGGTCCAGGATGGAGACGTTTTCGAGATTGTCGAGTTTGTCGGCGGGGGATAGATTTCTAACCTGGATTATTCACAA
>CAZSTM010000555.1:0-2830 GCA_964609635.1 uncultured Gemmatimonadales bacterium | reverse complement strand
CCTTTATCCTTCCCAAATGTCTCACTTTGTTGATCGCCGGATCGAAAAGAAAGAGATAAGCCTCCTCCCCGCAGGTTCCCCCGTAAATTTTTCCGTCCCTTGCAGTAATCAGGCTGGTAATGGCGCTGCTGTTGGCGGGGATTTCATTAACCAGCGGATAACCCAGGTTTCTCAGGTCGACCCGCTGGAGAAATTTGATCTCAGGCTGCGCCCAGTCCTGGGGGAAAACAGACGAGCTTTGCAGAAAAACAAAGCAGAAAACAACAGCAAGAGGCCGCAGTGAAAATCTTTTAATTCGGTAAACCATTACCGGCTCCTCCTCTTATCTCAATGATTTTTAAAAAATTCGTTTACCAATATCTGAATGATAACCCGAGGTTCTTATCGGTCGGGCCTGTAAATGATCAAGTGTAGAGCAACCGGCATTTCTCCAATAGACCATGTTCCTTTGGCGGGGTCTTTCGCCGGGGCCTGGCCGCAGATATACACCGTGCCGTCCGAGGCGCAGGAGGCCGCCTCGCAGCCGAAAACACGTCGACCGTCCACAGTTTGAAGCACTCCCAAGTCTACCCGCCTGTTCTCTTTCAGGTCGAACATTATCAGATGATGGTCTTCTCTGCTGCCGAATGTCTCCTCATAGGTGTCCACAGCGTACTTTCTCGCCGAGGGTACGAAATAAACCTTACGGTTCCTGCTGTCGAGGGCAAAGGCCAGGGTCGAGTAAGGGATGTTTTTGATATGGTCCGTATCGAGATATTTACCGTCACACAGATATCCCAGGGCGGTCACCCTCCCCTCGTGCCCTACATACGGTTCATATTTGAACAGTATCGAGCCGCTGCCGCAGGTTACACCGTAAAATGCCCTATCCACAGGGTCCCATTCGATCGCCCGCCAAATGGTCGAACGGTCGAGCATGGGGTTAAACAACTGGGTCGGGAATATTGTGGGATCGTAAGGAATCTGAATGGACAGATCACAGAACTTTTCTTTCTCGGCATCGTATTTCCACATCCTTGATACCGGGAAACACCCGTACACATTTCCCAGGTCATCGCAGGCAATATCACGGCAGATATCCCAATTGTCGACCCGGCCAAGGTTGGTGCTGATCCGTTTCTCGATATCGAATCTGTACAGGTACCCTGTAAAAGTTATGCCGAAAAGATGTTTCCTTTTCACATCGATAGCCAGGGGATAGGAGCCCACTCTGTGGTCGACCAGGCCCAGGTCTTCGAGTTTGTCCAGGTGAGGGTTGTATCTTAGCCAGTGGCCGCCGAGCCAGCTCCGGTAATCGATGTTTCTGGGGCCGGCCCCGTCATTCATGGAGAGGAAATAAATATAGCCTTCATTATCCTCCACCGGGCGGCAGTGAATTTTCCCAGAGGTTCTGATACCTTTTCCCCTTTCCCCCAGAAACTCCGCTATGTCGGCGATACATCTGTGGACATCCGTACCCGGGTCATACTGATAAAAATGAGCGCTTCCTCCTTCTCCGCATAGTCCGGTATATACCTTGCCTTCTTTGGCCGCATACAACCCGCGCCACATGGCACGGTTCTTACCGGGATATTCCCTGAGTTCGACTATACAAGGAGAATTATTTATCTGTGCCGCCGCAGAAAAATAAAATCCGGCAATCAAAACCAGCAGGTTAATGATTACTTTCAGGTGAAAATACGACTGTCTTACATCATGCTTACTCATGCCAGGATTTTTTTTAAGCATATTCCCTCTCCCCCTTTTTACTGTGATCGGAATTTCAGTTTGAATCACCTCGGTTCTGAAAATAAATACTCCTGATGCGACTTGTCAATTTAAATGCCTGAAAGATAAAGGCCGCCTCAGGCATATTCCACTGCCGGCTTACCAGCACCTCAATTCAACTCATCCATTGCTCGTTCAACTTCTGGGCCGTCTCGATCAGAGTCATGAAGTTCTCATAGCGGGTGCCCACGGCCACCGAGTGGCTGGTGCCGAGGATGAATCCACTCCGGCCGCCTGCGGCGATGCGAAACGCCTCCTCGACATCGGCGCGCACCTGTTCGGGCGTGCCTTTTACCAGGTGCTCCAGCATCACTCCTCCCCACATGGTCAGCCGGTCGCCATATTGCTTATAAAGGCGTTCCAGGTCCATACCCGCGGTTTTCTGAATCGATTGATAGGCCTCGTAGCCTGCCTCTATAAAATAATCCATCAGCAGGTTGTTATTCCCGCAGGCATGTTTAAGGACCCTTATTCCCCTGGTTTTCAACTGTTTCACCCTCAGCTTGATATTCGGCAGGCAGAACCGGTGAAAGGTTTCCGGCGAGATCATCGGCCCGCTGTTGCAGGAAAAGTCCGCTCCCCAGAGCACCCCGTCCTGGCCGGGACGGATGTAGTATTGGTCCTCGAGCGCTCCCAGGGCCAGGGCCTGAAGATGCGCTGCGCTGACGGCCTCGGGATTCATGGCGAACTCGAGCAATCCACGCTCGTAATTATCGCCCAGCATGATCATGGCCGCCTCATTACCCGAGGGCCCGTTAATGAACCGCTCGCCTCGGAAAGCCTCGATTACCGCATCCACAACCTCGAAGCAGCTTTTATCGGGCGGCTCAATACGTTCCGGAATCGGAAAATCCTCCGGACTGAATTGACGTGCCTCGAGCTCGGGGTCCGCGATACAGGTTACATCCCCGGTCTGCTCGGAAAAGCGGAATATTCTACCCCGTCGATCCCGCCAGGTAACCTTGTCGAGCTTTTCAGGTCTCTGGGGCTCGTAATCTGCAGGCGGTAGTACGGAGGAGGCCATGGCACCCACCGGGATGATGTCGATCATGTCCATCTTGCG
>CAZSTM010000554.1:0-2843 GCA_964609635.1 uncultured Gemmatimonadales bacterium | reverse complement strand
CAAGGAGCGGATCCAGGTAATGTTCCGTTTCAAGCAGGTGATCGAGTCGAAAATAGATGACCTGACCGAGCTCTGTTCTGCAGAAAACGGCAAAACCCCGGCCGAGTCCAAGGCGGGGATACTCAAAGGGATCGAGGTGATCGAATACGCCACCAGCCTGCCGCAGCTGATAGCGGGCCACTATCTGGAAGTAGCCAGAGGTGTATCCTGCCGCATGGTACGCAATTCCCTGGGAGTGGCGGCCGCGATTACCCCGTTCAACTTCCCGGTAATGGTGCCGCTGTGGATTATCCCCCTGGCCCTGGGGTGCGGCAACACCCTGGTGCATAAACCGAGCGAACACGTGCCGCTTTCCGCCATTCGCCTTCGCGAATATCTGCTCGAGTCGGGTCTGCCCGAGGGAGCTTTCCAGGTGGTGCCGGGTGCCCGTCAGGCGGTGGAGAGTCTGGTGGAAAACCCTATCATCCAGGCTATCGGTTTTGTGGGCTCCTCCCGGGTGGCGGAGATCGTCTACAAACGGGCCACCGGGCTGAACAAACGCGTGCTGGCCCTGGGAGGGGCCAAGAACTACCTGGTGCTGCTTCCTGATGCAGACCCTGAACCGAGCGCCAAGAACGTTGTGGATTCTTTCACCGGCTGCACCGGCCAGCGCTGCATGGCTGCCAGTGTGCTGCTGACGGTGGGAGAGGCACATAAGATGATCGAGAAGGTAGCTGCAAAAGTCCGGGGCATCGTGCCGGGCAGGGACATGGGCCCGGTGATCAGCGCCGAAGCCCTGAAAAAGATCACCGGCTATATCGACCAGGCGGAAGCGGATGGGGCCACAGTTCTGGTGGACGGCCGGGGGGTTAAACCGCCTGAAGGCGGGGAAAAGGGTTTCTGGGTCGGGCCTACCGTGCTGGATGAGGTGACCCCGGAGATGAGTGTGGCCCGGGAGGAAATTTTCGGCCCCGTGCTCTCGATCATCCGCACCTCGACCGTGGAAGAAGCTCTGGCTATCGAGCAGGAAAGCCCGTACGGCAACGCGGCAGCGATTTACACCCAGAACGGTTTTATGGCCAGACGCTGCACGGACAGTTTCAACTCCTCGATGATCGGGGTCAACATCGGCGTGCCCGTGCCGCGTGAGCCTTTTTCTTTCGGAGGGCGCAACCGCTCCCGTTTCGGCTACGGCGATATTACCGGCCAGGGCGCAATCGAGTTCTGGACCCAGACCAAAAAAATCACCGAGAGATGGAGTCCCAAGAAGGACGCCGACTGGATGAGCTGATGGAACCTACGGCCGACAATCTAAAAATATCCACACCCCCGGATAATTCCCATCGCCCCCGGGTGCGCGAGCTCGGTCTTTTACCGGGAGATTTTCCCACAGGTAAATTAAACGCTATCACCGATGTGGCCCCGGTCAGGGTAGGGCATGCGACCCTATGGCACGGCGAGGGAGCGCTAAAGCCGGGAGCCGGCCCGGTGCGCACCGGAGTGACCGCTATCCTGCCCCACCCGGGCAACATGCTTGAAGAGCCGGTGGAGGCGGCCTGCCACGTGTTCAACGGAGCCGGGACCACGGCGGGGCTGTCTCTACTGGAGGAGTACGGCCAGATCGAAACCCCCATCCTGCTGACCAGCACGCTGGCAGTGGGCACGGCCTACGAGGCGCTGGTGCGCTACATGGTGGAGAATTTCTGCCGGGGGCAGGACCATAAAAGCTGGTTCAACCCGCTGGTGGGTGAAACCGATGACAGCTACCTCAACGACAGCCACGGTCTTCACCTGCGCTCGGAACACGTGCTGGAAGCCATACGCTCGGCGGCGGACGGCCCGGTGGCCGAGGGCGCGGTGGGCGCAGGCACCGGGTTACGAACCTGCGGTTTCAAAGCCGGTATCGGCACCGCCAGCCGCCTGGTGCGCATAGAGGATCAAACGTTTACCATCGGCGCGCTGGTGCAGAGCAATTTCCTCGGCAGCCTGACAGTGGATGGGGTGCCGGTGGGCCGGGAACTCGGAGTTACAGCCGAGCCGAGCGGCGGAATCGGCGAGGGCTCGCTGATGGCGGTCACGGCCACCGACCTGCCACTGTCCGCGCGGCAGCTGAAACGCCTGGCAGCCCGGGGCGTTCTGGGCATGGCCAGAACCGGGTCCTGCGGCGGCCATTCGAGCGGAGACTATTTTCTTGCTTTCAGCACCACTTACCGGGAAAAACAGTCAAAAAGTCCCGGCGCTTTCTGCGAAGCCAGAATACTGACCAATGACAGCTACCTGACCCCGGTTTTCGCAGCCGCCTCGGAGGCGGTGGAAGAAGCGATCCTTAACTCGATTTTCAAGGCGGTTACAGTAACCGGGCGGGACAGCCACACAGTGCGGGAACTAGATTTGGATAAGACCAAAGAGATTTTACAGCGATACGACAAACTCTAGCCAAAAATATTGGAAATTTTTACTTCAATATCTAACCACCAAGTCGCCAAGACACCAAGGTTTAAAGAAAGTGACAAAGAGACAAAGTGGCAAAGAGATGGAAGGATTGGAACTTTGCCCCATGTTGCGGTAAAGCCGCGTAAGTCTTGAGAGAAAATCTCTGAAGAATAAACGGGTAATAATCTAAAATATAAGGAGATCAATGGAGCATACAAGCCTGGTCAATCCATCCGACACCTGGGTCCTCTGGACTTTGTTGATAACCTGGGCCGCGCTTTCTCTTTTTTTCGAACAGCGCTACAAATGGGGCTCTCGTCTCAGCGGCCCGGTAATCGCTCTTATCGGGGGCCTGGTTCTCTCCAATTTCGGTATTATCCCCATTGAAAGCCCGGTATACGATACAATATGGGATTATATCGTGCCGATGT
>CAZSTM010000553.1:0-2853 GCA_964609635.1 uncultured Gemmatimonadales bacterium | reverse complement strand
AAAAGCACCTGGCCACTTTCAACGAACCCTGCCCTTTTTAAGGATGAAAGTTACCTCAAATCTGACGGTTATTTCAACATTAACTCCCGGAGGGCCGTGATGTCGGATAAAACGATTTCCCGCAGAGAGGCTATCAGGAAAACCTCCCTGAGTGCAGCAGGCCTGGCGCTCGC
Source organism: uncultured Gemmatimonadales bacterium (assembly GCA_964609635.1). Lineage (GTDB taxonomy): Bacteria > Gemmatimonadota > Glassbacteria > GWA2-58-10 > GWA2-58-10 > JAFGTO01. The sequence continues at coordinate 2,680 of CAZSTM010000553.1, read as the reverse complement.
TTTCGGCGGAATGCAGCCGTCAAGAGTGCTGGGTGCCAATGACCGGGTGCGGGTCGGGTTCATCGGAGTGGGCGGCCGCTGCCGCTCGCTGATGGAGGCTTTCCAGGCCAATGCCAAGGATTTGAACATGGAAATCGGCGCGGTCTGCGACATCTGGAACAAGCGCCGTGAATCGGCGGTCGAGTTTGCCAGTGAATTGACCGGAAAATTTCCGAAAGTCGCACGCAACACCGATGAGCTTTACCAGATGAAAGATATCGAGGCCGTGGTTTGCGCCACTGCGGACTTCCAGCACGCCTACCACTGCTGCGAAGCCGTGCGCGCCGGGCGGGATATCTATATCGAGAAGCCTTTGGCCAACCGGATGGAGGACGCGCGCGAGGTGCTGAAAACGGTCACCGGCTCGGACCGCATTGTACAGATGGGAACCCAGCGCCGCAGCGGAGTCAACTATATAAATGCCGCCAGGTTCATCCAGAGCGGAAAGTTCGGCAAGGTCAAGATGGTCGAGATGACCTGGAATGTCAACCAGCCCAAGCGCTGGCGCCACCCCGAAACAGTTGCCGGTCTGCGCCGGGAGGATACAGACTGGAAACGCTTCCTGATCGACCGGCCCTATATCCCCTGGGACCCGCGGATTTATATCGAGTACCGCCTTTTCTGGCCGTTCAGCAGCGGTATCCCGGGCCAGTGGATGGTGCACCAGATCGATACCGTGCACTGGTTCACCGGTTACACCCGTCCCAATAACGTGGTGGCTAATGGGGGTGTCTACCTCTGGAACGACGGGCGCCGCAATGAGGACACCTTTACCGGGGTGTTCGAGTACGGCCACGGCGAGGACAAGCTTCAGGTGGTGTATTCCTCCCGCCAGACCAACAGCTACGGCGGAGTAAAGGAAATCTACATCTCGAACGCCGGGACCATGAACCTCGAAACCAACAAGATCACCGGCGAGGGAGGTCTTACCGCGCAGCACAGCCTGGACGGCAAGGACCACAAGCTGGAGGATATGGACATCCCCGGCGGAGAGTCCCTGTCCACCGGCCTCGGCCAAACCGATGATATGACAGTCAACCACATGCGTAATTACATGGAGTGCATCCGCAGCCGCAAGCAGCCCAACGCCGATATTCGTGCCGGGTTCCAGCACGCGGTGGCCAACTGTATGACCGCAGAGGCACTGCACACCGGCAGGCGAGTAACTTTCGATGATGCCCGTCAGGAGGTGGTAACCTCCTGAGAGCGTTCACGCCGGGGCGATTGGTTACATCCGGCGCCGGCTGTTTTCAGCATTGAAGACTCCCCGCAGCAAGCTGCCGGGAATCTTCGATGGCTAAGCTCTTTTTGATTATTACTATTCGCTCGCTATTCAATTCACCTAAGGTCGCCGGAGAAAGCCATGAAAAAAAAATATTGGGTATTTTTTACTGTTGTGCTGGCCTGGGTGGGCTTAAATTGCTCAGGTCCGCAAGGCTCCGGAAAACGGATGCTGCCCGAGGGAGAGCCCATGCCCGTTCACCACGTGGAAATCACTCATAACCAAGCCGCCAGGCAATTGGATGTTACTGTCGACGGACGGCCGTTTACCTCCTATTGCTACTGGGAGAAACTGAAAAAACCGGTGCTCTATCCACTGCGCGCCGATGACGACCGGGTGGTGAGCCGGGGCTACCCGATTGAAATGGTGCCCGGGGAGCGGGTCGACCACCAGCACCATGTTTCGTGCTGGTTCAATTACGGCGATGTCAACGGCGATGACTACTGGGGCAATACAGCCGCCAGGAGACCCGGCGGCAAGCGCGGAAGCATCGTGCACCGCTCGGTGGCAGGTATCACAAGCCGGCCCAATCTCGCCTGGTTCGACGCCACCATGGACTGGATCGGCTCCTCCGGGAAAAAGGTGCTCGAAGAAAAAGACCGGATTTATTTCCGGGCCGCTCAAGGTTTGCGTATCATCGACCGGATGATAAACTTGACCGCCCAGGATGAGCCGGTGGCTTTCGGTGATACCAAGGAGGGCATGTTCGCCATCCGGGTCACCCGACAGCTCGAGGACCCCTCGGACAAGATGCAAAAATATGTCGACCGCAACGGCGAGGTTACCGAGGTAGTCTCGATGGACAGCTCCGGAGCGGACGGCGAATATCTCTCCAGCGCAGGGCTCGTAGGTGAAGACCAGGTCTGGGGCACCCGGGCCAAATGGTGCCTGCTGCGCGGCACCGTGGATGAGCGGCCGGTCACTATCGGCATTTTCGACCACCCGGACAACGTGGGCTATCCCACTTACTGGCATGCGCGCGGCTACGGCCTGTTCTCCGCCAACCCTCTGGGCTGGAAAGATTTTACCGGCGGACAAAAAGTACTGAATTTTTCTCTGCAGCCCGGAGAGTCCGCTGCTTTTCGTTTTCGTATCCTAATCGCCTCTCGTCGCCTGAAAGCCATGGAGACAGAAAAACTTTACCAGGAATGGCTTCAGGATACCGGCGAAGAATGAGGCTCGCTTAAACCTACCACTTCCCTACCTCGAGGAGGGTGCAGATGGTCAGAAACAACTACTTTAACTTACCGGTCTTATGGGTTCTGGCTCTGGGCCTGGTATTTTCTATTACAACAGCCGCCGCCCAGACGGATGAACAAGGCTACATCGACCTGCTGACAAAAAACGATGAGGGCAAGT
>CAZSTM010000552.1:0-2868 GCA_964609635.1 uncultured Gemmatimonadales bacterium | reverse complement strand
CATCTGCTGAGCCCCGCCGCTCTCGCCGCTGTAGGTCTCTTTTTCCCGGTGGGCGCAATCTACTGGTCGGGATGCCTGGGTGTTGGAATTATGCTGTTTTACGAACACACGCTGGTCAAGCCTGATGACCTGAGCCGGGTCAATACCGCTTTTTTCACGGTGAACGGCACGGTGAGCATCCTTTTTTTCGCCCTGGTCCTGGTGGATCGACTGGCCTGAGCCGGGAGGTAAGCTTGGCTTCTTCTAAGACTCAATCCCTCGATAAATCGGTTGTCCTGGCGGTTACCGGGGCCAGCGGTGCGGTATATGCGCTCGCACTTCTGAGGCAGTTGTGCCTGCAACAGGTGCCGGTGGACCTGGTGGTCAGCCGCAACGGCTGGGACCTGCTCCGGCGCGAGGCCGGCCTGGCGGACAAGAACGGTCTTCTTTCTTATCTGGCCGGGCGGAAGGCTCCCACAGGCGGCATAAAAATGCATGAAAATGATAACCTGGGCGCATCCGTCTCAAGCGGCAGTTACCCGGCGCGGGCGATGGTAATCTGCCCCTGCAGCACCAAAACCCTGAGCGCGGTGGCCTCAGGTGCCTGCCGCTGCCTGATAGAGCGCGCCGCCGAGGTTATGCTAAAAGAACGAAGGCCGCTGCTGCTGGTGACCAGGGAGTCGCCTTACAGCCTGACCCAGATCGAAAACATGCGCTCTGTCACCCTGGCCGGGGCAACAGTTCTGCCGGCAAGCCCCGCTTTTTACCATCGGCCGAAAACCATCGAGGACCTGGTGGATTTCATCGTGGCCCGGGTGCTGGACAACCTGGGGCTGGCCCAAACTCTGGTCGAGCCCTGGGATGGGCTGGAATAGTAGGATACCTTTAACTCTCCATTCCAACCACTAACAACTATCCACCAACCACTAAACACTAGCCAAAGATATTTGAAATTTTTTTTCAGTTCTCACCACCAAGTCACCAAGACACAAAGAATAATGTCAATTTTTCTTTGTGTTCTTGTTGGATGAATCGGATAATTATAAACCCTTGGTGCCTTGGTGTCTTTGTGGTTAAAAAAGAAAGACTTAAAAATGTGAGAGATAATCTCTCAGACTGAAATGTGTAAGAATCTAACAAATGGCCGGTTTAATCCGCCTTTGCCCCTGTATTTTAAGGTGTTGCGGCGCTGAGGTAGAAAAGACATTGAAGACTCCCCGCAGCAAGCCGCGTGAAATGCACTCGCTATTCAATTAAAGTTCTTAGGTTTTTTTCCGATATTAAGAATAGTAGTAGTATGTGGTTATCGGGGTCGGAGATTCATCCTCCCCCGGCCGGATGATCTGGCCGCTTGAAACCGAGACTGATAAAGTTTTTTTCGAGGAATGTCAAAATGGGCCTGATTAGTTCAATCGAGAGCGCGGCTTTAGCACTGCAGGCACAAACCGCCGTGCAGCGAAAGGTATTGGATCACCAGGCGCAGAATTTTCTCATCCTGCTCAAAGGGGTAACCGAGCAGACCGAGAAAATTAACGGAGGTCGAGACGACAGCCTGGGCAAAGTCGTGGATGAATTTGCCTGACAACCATAATAACTGGATAGTAAAATAGTTAAAAACCCCCCCATAATTATTAACTGCTGTAAGCTTTGCAAACGGCCGACCCCGGTCAATCAAGGGTCGGCCGTTTGCTTTGAGAAATTTTTTAATTATATCCAAACGATTAATTATATAAAGATAAAGCCATCCGAATAGATAATAATAAAATTTTATATATCCGGAGGTAGCGTCCGGAAAGTGGAAATAAGCGCTAATAGTAAAGCCCGCCGCAGGCGGGCTTTAGCTGAGGGCCAACAATTCCCCGGGTAAGTTCCGGATTTGGTACAGGCGGCTGATCAGGCCACCAGGTTGAGAGTGCCTACTCTGCCTCCAATCGGTTTGTGGTTATATACCCTAGGAGGCATTTTAGCCATCAAGACCTTGAAGGCATTCTCAAGGGTCGCTATTCTGATTTGCCGAACCCTGAGCTGTACCTGGCCCATGTTCGCGAAATCAGATGACACATTGAACCCAATCATTTGTTACCTCCTTGTAACAGATGAAAGGGCGTGGTCCCATATCTTTTATTTCGGGCTGAAATGATAAAACTTTAATAATTACTCGGGTATTCAACCGTCCTCACTCGAGAGCAGGAATCGAAGATCGGTACATATCCGTGCGCGGCATCACGGATCCTAGGTTTAAAGAAAAATTTAAAACCGTACTTTATCTAAAAACACTGCGTTTGGGTGAAAAAAAGCGTGGTTAAGGCAAACCGGTTGACCTTGACATCCAGGCCGGCCCGCCGCATAATTAATTAAGACAAGTGATTGTTTTCAAACGGGTTTTTTATTTTCCCGATTCGCCTTTTTCATCATGGGGAAAGGAAACTGAATGGTAAAATCCAAGCGGACTTCCAGGAAGCGTGGTTCAAGCAAAGAAGTCAGGGAGCATGTTTTTTTTGCAGGAGAGAGTTCTTTGGAAAAGAAAGCGGACGATGTTGTGGTGCTGGATTTAAGGAAGGTTTCCGATGTTTCCGATTTTTTTCTGATCGCCGGTGGATATACCGATATCCATGTTCGGGCGGTAGCAGAACATGTCATTGAATCATTGAAAAAGACCTATGGCATCGCTCCCTGGCATGTCGAGGGTCTCGAGAACGGACGCTGGGTCCTGCTGGATTACATAGATTTCGTAGCGCACATTTTCGATACCGAGACGCGAGGATTTTACCAGTTGGAAAGGCTTTGGGCTGATGCCGAGTCCCACCGGCTGGTAGATGAAATAGCCCCTTCCGCGCCGGAGTAAGGGTGTTCGGTCCCGGTTGACTGAAAAGTTTAAGCCGGCTGTCG
>CAZSTM010000551.1:0-2876 GCA_964609635.1 uncultured Gemmatimonadales bacterium | reverse complement strand
ATTCGATAATGTCCGTGGCCATTTGCCCCGGAGGAATCATGGGGAAAACGTTTTCGTGGCGGTCGATGTGGAAATCGATCAACACCGGGACATTTTTTATGGAAACGGCTTTTTCAAGCGCCGGTAATACCTCGTCGTGGCGCTTCACCCTCAGGCCCACCGCACCGAAAGCTTCGACCAGCTTGACAAAGTCCGGGTTGGTATATTCCAGGCAGGTGTGGCTGTAACGTTTGCCGAAAAAAAGCTCCTGCCACTGGCGCACCATTCCCAGGAAGCCATTGTTAAACAGTGCTATGATGAGATTGAGCCGCTGCCCGACTGCGGTGGCGAACTCCTGCATGTTCATCTGGAGGCTTCCGTCACCGACTATGGCCACCACTTTTTTATCGGGATTGGCCAGGGCCGCGCCGATAGCCGCCGGGAAACCGTAGCCCATCGTGCCCAGCCCGCCGGAGCTTATCATGGTCCGGGGCCGGATGAAACCGCCGTACAGAGCGGCAAACATCTGGTGCTGGCCTACATCCGTGGTAATGATTCTATCATCACCGCAGACCTTGCGGATAGCCTCGCAGACATACTGCGGTTTGACCCTGTCGCTCTTGTTGTATTTCAGCGGATGGCTTTCCTTCCAGTGACCGATCAGCTTGAGCCAGTCCTCGGTGTCGGCCTTGCGGGCCAGTGGACAGAGTCGCTGCAGAATTTTCTTGCAGTCGCCCACGATCGGGTAATCCACCTTGATATTCTTACTTATCGAGGCCGGGTCTACATCGATATGAATCACCGCGGCCTTGGGGGCGAAAGCCTCGAGCTTGCCGGTAACCCGGTCATCGAAACGGGCACCTACGGCGATCAGCAGGTCGCACTCGTTAACCGCCATGTTGGCGTACCAGGTTCCGTGCATGCCCAGCATACCGAGGCTCAAAGGATCGTTCTCCGGGAATGCGCCAAGCCCCAGCAGTGTAGTGGTCACCGGAGTTCCGGTCTTGCGGGCCAGGGTGTTGAGTTCCTCGGAAGCATTGGCGCTAATACACCCACCACCCACATAGAGCACCGGCCTTCTGGCCTTGGCAATCACCTCGGCCACTTTCTTGATCTGCTGAATGTGCCCTTCCCCGGTGGGCTTGTAGCCCAGGATATTGACTTTCTCCGGGTACTCGAACTCAACCTCGTTCAACAAGACATCCTTGGGCAGGTCCACCAGAACCGGTCCCGGCCTGCCTGTGCGGGCTATGTAAAAGGCTTCCTTGATAGTCCGGGCCAGATCGGCGGTATCGCGTACCAGGTAGTTGTGCTTGGTGATCGGCCGGGTGATACCGGTGATATCGACCTCCTGAAAGGCATCGTTGCCGATAACCGCCGTGGCCACCTGACCGGTCAGGCAGACTACCGGAACGGAATCCATGAACGAGGTGGCTATTCCGGTGACCAGGTTGGTGGCTCCCGGTCCGGAAGTAACCAGGCAGACGCCGACTTTGCCGGAAGAGCGGGCGTAGCCGTCGGCCATGTGCTGGGCTCCCTGTTCGTGACGGGTCAGAACCAGCTTGGGTTTCGGTGAGTTGTACAATTTATCGAAAATGGGGATTACCACCCCGCCAGGATAACCGAAAATATGTTCCACATCCTCGGCCAGCAGCGACCGGAGCAAGATGTCGGCACCTGAGAGGATTTCTTTTTTCTTTCTCTTCGGGGCGGCGACCGTTTTTTTATCTTTAACTTTTTCCATTTTACCATCCCTCATCTATGGTGGATCCTGATTTCAGCTATTTTTGTCGAGGCTCAAACGGAGTAGTCTTCCGTTTTTTCTGAATATTCGGGGGGCAAGCAAAAGAGAAAACCCCCGGTAAAGCGTATTTTTTTTAGTAACTGTGATTTTAAACAATCATAATTTGCCGCCCTGGGCGGAAATTTTTTCCGCAGGCCTGCGCTGAGTCCACGGCGGCAAGGTTTTGCCGACTGAAAAATTATCCGCAGGCTAGGATTCCGGACTTACAAATCCTTATCTTTTGCAAGAAACACGCCCGCGGCCTCTCGAACCACCTTACAGGGAAAAGACCGCGCCGGTGTTGGCCGAGGTGACCATTTCGGCGTACCTTCTCAGATAGCCCCGGCTAACTTTGCAGGGGGGCGGAGTCCAATCCTTACGACGGCGTTCCATCTCTTCGGCAGGCACTTCGAGATCGAGGCTGCGTCCCGGGATGTCGACGGTTATCCGATCCCCGTCCTGGACCAGGGCAATCGGTCCGCCCTCGGCCGCTTCGGGTGCCACATGGCCGATACAGGGCCCACGCGTACCGCCGGAAAAGCGACCGTCGGTAATCAGGGCGACCTCACGGTTCATTCCGATTCCGGTAAGCGCCGCGGTGGGCTCCAGCATTTCTCTCATGCCGGGTCCTCCCTTGGGTCCCTCGTAGCGGATAACCACCACCTCGCCGGGTTTGATCCGCCGCTCGACGATCGCTTTCATGCAATCTTCCTCGCTGTCGAAACAGTGCGCCGTACCGCTGAAGGTTCTCATCGACTCTTCGACTGCGCTCTGTTTGACCACCGCTCCGTCCGGAGCCAGGGAACCCCGCAGGATGGCCAGGCCTCCCTCGGCGTGTACCGGCTTATCCAGCGGACGGATTACCTTTTCATCGTGCACCTGTCCCTTTTGGGCGGATTCCAGGATCGAGCCCCCGTCAACCGTGGGCGAACTTTTCAGCGAATCCTTTAAGCGGTTCAGAATTGCCGGGATGCCGCCTGCGAACTCAAGGTCCTCCATGAAATCCTCGCCTGCCGGGCGAAGGCTGGTAATATTGGGAGTTTCCCTGGCTATCCGGTCAAAGAGCTCCAGCGGCAGGTCCACTTCGGCTTCATGGGCGATCGCCAGCAGATGC
>CAZSTM010000550.1:0-2881 GCA_964609635.1 uncultured Gemmatimonadales bacterium | reverse complement strand
GGCGTAGGGGCGAGGCATGCCTCGCCGATGTTCGGGCGACCGATCGGTCGCCCCTTGTCTAGCCCACAGCCTGCAGCCCACAGCCTACAGTCCACAGCCCACAGCCTACAGCCTATAGCCTGAATAAAAATAGGTCGGCTAAAAAAGACTCAACCATGTAAATCAAACTTGTCATTGTACCAGGCGCCAAAGTATTTCTTTTACAGCGTAAGCTTAACGGCTTAGCGAATGAATTCATTGTAAAAGAAGCCCACCTGGATTCCCAGGTAGTCCTCGGGAAAATCGCTGGGCAGCGGCAGGAACGGCACCGAGGCATTTATGGCGTTCACGCTGGTGTTTTTCAGCGACTCGTGACCGGAAAAGCCCAGCAGCTCGAAACTTTCAATCGATCCATCCGGCATGATTTTAAACCGCAGGAAAGTCCGGCCGTGCGCCAATCCCATGTAAAAAGCCGGTGGGGGATAAATGTTGCTTTCGATCCTTTTTTTCAGTTCTTTAAGGTACGGAGCCCAGTTCCAGTTGTAGGTGCTCAGCGAAAATGAGGAGCCTACCGGGGCGCGGCGCTCCCGGTTGTCTAACCTCGGGACGGTCGGGGGCGCGCCCGGCTTATCCTGGGGGAGGCCTTCCTGCCTGACCAGGGCTTTTTCCCTTTTCGGGGGCGTAAGGCGGCTTATGGCTTGCAGGTCCTGAAGTTTATCGAAACTCTGACGTCGCGCTTGTTTGCCCTGGTCGCTCGGAGTCTGTTCCTGGGACTCTTGAGACTCCTCGGACGGCCGGGCGGCCTGCTCCTGGCCCGAAATGATTCCCGGCTCGGGCTCCGGCAGCATCGCCGCCAGCTCAGATTCACCCTCCTGGTAAGGCATGCCTTCCGCGAGATCGGCGGGAGCATCAGGATTGGCGGCGGCCAGGTTTTTATCCGAGATAAAAGGCGTTACCTGCTCCACCGGGCTTTCCACCGCATTTTCCGGGGTTTCCACAAAGATGAATGTCATCTTCTCGGGCGGGCTTTCCTGCTGGGCGAGAGCCTTTTTTATGTCCGCCACGAACATCTCCGCCGGAATCAGCAAAAGCAGCAGATGCAGCAGGATCGAAATAATCAACATCCGCTTCAGGCTGACCTCATCCGACACATCTGCCCCCTGGGGTGGTGAAAAGGTAAGATTCCGGTTGTTTCCACAAGGGTTCTGGACCGGGCTAAATCCAAAAATAACAATTAATTGCTTTTTTTGTCAAGCCTGACCGGGGCAAACTTGAATTTGCTGCGCGGCTTCTCGCCCGGCAACTCTCACGGCCGCGCCGGCGACTACCACAAATGATGAAAAAGATTTTTTTAGGCGGATTTAACCACTGACCACTAACTATTGACTACTGTATTCTATCTTTATGCCTTTGTGCCTCTGTGCCGTGTTGCGCGTAAAGCCGCGCAAGTCTTCGGCTGCCCCTGTCTTTTGTATTTTCATATAAAAAGCTTGACTTAGGTCTTTATTTAAGACAATCATTCTTTTAGCCTGGATTATTCAAAAACGAACATGGCTGGTTCAAGACATGACAAACAATGAAAGCACAAACCGGAATTATCTCATGACAGGCTTGCTGATATTACACGGCCCGCCTGCCGGCGCAGGCGCCCTGTAAGGGCACGGCATGCTGTGCCCTTACGAGGGGATATTTCCTTCCAGTCCCCTCTTTATATAAGCTGTTAGTAGTCAGTTGTTAGTAAGCCAGCAACTAACAACCAGCAACCAGAAACTTCTCCCGGGGTGTGTCCCGAATATGCGCAATCGATTAAAAGGCTTGAGATATAATTTGGTACACCGGAGAGTGCTCCAGGGTGCCTCTACCGAAGGAGAAATTTAACTTGGCCTCTCAACTTTTTCTGCTCGACGGCTATGCTCTGCTTTATCGAGCGCACTTCGCTTTTATCAAAAACCCGCTGGTCAACTCCCGCGGCGAGGTCACCAGTGCGGTTTTCGGGCTTACCCTGGCCTTGAAACGGCTGCTCGATGATTGCAGCCCGGCTTACCTGGCGGTGGTCCTGGACTCTAAAGCCCCGACTTTCCGGCACGAGCGCTACCCGGAGTACAAAGCCACCCGGGAAAAGATGCCTGAGGAGATGAGAAGCCAGTTGCCCTGGGCCCGGAAACTGCTGGAAGAAGCGTTTCGCATTCCCATTTTCGAGATGGACGGGTTCGAGGCGGATGATGTTATCGGCACCATGGCCCGCCTGGCCGACGAACAGGACCTGGAGGCGGTAATCGTTTCCGGGGACAAGGATTTCTATCAGCTGATCGGCGAGTCGATCAAGCTCTACAACCCGCGCGGCCGGGGCGAGGAGGCCGAATGGGTCGATCTGACCAATGCCTCCGACCGGCTGGGAGTGCCGCCGGAAAAAGTGATCGACTTGCTGAGCCTGATGGGCGATTCGGCGGACAATGTGCCCGGAGTGCGGGGAATAGGCAAAGTCACGGCTAAAAAACTGCTGGAGGACTACGGCAGCCTCGATGATATCTACGAACACCTGGAGGAGATATCTACGGCCAGCGTGCGAAATAAGCTCGAACAGGGGCGAGAGGATGCCTACCTGTCGCGCGAGCTGGTAACCATCCGCACCGATCTGCCGGTTACTCTCGACCTCGAAGCCTTGCGTCTGGAGGAGCCGGATGAGAAGGTGCTGGATGAGATGTTCGACCGGCTGGAGTTCCGCAGCCTCAAGGAGCGTTTCGGCCTGGCGGCGGCGAAGAAAACCGAAAGTCCGGCCAAAGACTATCGCCTGGTGGACTCGATCGAGATGCTGGAAAAAGTGGCGGCGGAAATTCGCTCGGCCGGCCGGTTCGCGGTGGATGTGGAAACCACCGGCCTCGATCCGGTCTCGGCGGAACTG
>CAZSTM010000549.1:0-2885 GCA_964609635.1 uncultured Gemmatimonadales bacterium | reverse complement strand
CCACCGCGAGGTGGGATCTGAAGGAAGCCGCAGGCAAAGCACTGGCCCGACGAACAGAAATCGCATACGAGGCGGTCGTACCGGGTAAGAAGGCGAATATCTTCAAAGCCCGATACTTGCACGGAAAGTACGGTCGTATATGCGGCGGGTATAAGTGTGAAGGTCGCGTGTCTTACCCTGGGAGGTCTGTCAACCTGCCTTGTGCTACCAGCATCGAGAGTTGCTGGGATGGGTTGGCAGGAGTCAGCCGAGGGCATAGTAGTTGGCCTGACCAGCCAACGAAGGCCTGAACCTGTCATGTGAAGCTGGACTGATATTCTGATCACCATAAGTAGATGCCTCGATAGAGGGCCTAAAGCTGGAAGTAGCGGACGGAATCCGCGAGGTAAGGCTGGGCGCTTAAAAGGTGACAGGCATTGATGGCCATTTAGCTGAGCGTTTCAGGAACCGCCGTGGTACGGAACCGTATGCCCGGTGGTGTGGGAGGACGGCGGGGGCGACCCCGCCTCCTACCCGCTTGGGAAAACAAGCATGACCGACAGCCTTAAAAACCGAAAGTCATCCTGTGTCAGTATGTAGTGAATTGAGCAGGCTGGGCCACGTGAATAACCCTGCGGTTTAACCTTTCAAAATCCTGCTTAAATAGCATTCTCAATCTGTGACCTAATTTGTCGACGATTTGGTGACCATTTTTTTCGACGGATCTAACTCCCCGACAGCCTTATTCTCAAACTCGACCGGTTTTTCAGGGGCTGAAATGAAAAGAGAGCCCCTGCATATCAAGCTGTGGGCTAACTCGGATTGAAAAAATTCAAAACGGGGATCTTGGCTTGATAATATTACGATAACCGATTATGTTAATCGTAACTGAGTGAAGAATACATGAACACAGGCGATATGAAAGCGTTGCAGCGGGAGATACTTCTCGGGTTCTGGAAGGTTCACGTCCTGCACCATGCCGCGGAGAGACCGGTGATCGGCCAGAGGATGATGCAAGAGCTGCGCCGTCAGGTCTATGAAGTCAGCCCCGGGACTATCTACCCGCTGCTTGCCCGGATGGAGGAGCGCGGCTGGCTCGAGTGCCGGACCGATTCAAGGGGTGGCCTAAGCGTGCGCAAGGAGTGCCTACTAACCCAAAAGGGGCAGGAGGTGCTTGTCTTCCTGCGCAAACAGGTTGATGAGCTCTACCGTGAGGTGGTGCTCGGTGAATAAGGGGAACAGAAAGAATGAAAAAGACAACCCAGCTCGAGCACGACTTGATCCCGTGGAGGGCCATCCGCGCCCTGGTAATGCCCGCCACGTTTATCGTCGTTCAGCTGGTGGCGGCACTGGCTATCGTCATGCTGACAGGGTGCATGCGGTTTCAACAACGACCGCTGGCTCCCGCGAAGACTGTTGCTGATTTCGAGGGTCGGTCGCTTGTTGACGCGGGGCTGCAACACTTCCTGAAAATCAATCTGAAAGACTCGCTTACAACATGGCCGCTTCCGGAGTGGAACCTGGCCAATCTGACGCTCGCCGCGTTCTATTTTCATCCCGACCTCGACGTGGCGCGGGCGCAGTGGGCCGTGGCGAATGGGGGAAAAATTACCGCCGGCGAACGTCCGAATCCAATCCTGAACGTCACGCCCGGTTATAATACGACGACGCTGACACCCTCACCCTGGATGCCAATGGCGGCTCTCGACGTTCCGCTTGAGACGGCCGGAAAGCGCGGACATCGCCTCGCTCAGGCCACGCACCTTTCGGAAGCCGCGCGGCTCAATATCGCCTCCGTAGCATGGCAGGTGCGCAGCCGGGTGCGGAGCAGTCTGCTGGGACTTTACTCGGCGCGAGAAACGGAGGCTCTGCTACAGGACCAGCAGGCACTCCAAACCAAAAACCTTCGCCTGCTGGGACTCCAATACGATGAGGGAGCCATCTCAGCCTATGAATTAACGCAGGCACGCATTGCCGCCGAGAGCACCCGGTTCGCCCTGCGCGATGCAGAACGGCGGAACGCCGGGGCCCGTGTGCAATTGGCCGACGCCATTGGTATCCCGGCCAGTTCACTCGACAAAGTGCGGTACTCGTTCGACGGCTTGAGCCAGTCGCCGGGTGAAGCTTCGCTGGCAGAAGTGCGCCGACAGGCGTTGTTACACCGGTCAGATATCCTGGCTGCGTTGGCCGAATACGCCGCCAGCGAATCCGCACTGCAATTGGAAATCGCCAAGCAATATCCTGACATCCATTTCACGCCCGGTTACGAGTACGATCAAGGGGACGACAAGTGGTCGCTTGGTCTCGCGCTAACATTGCCGGTGCTCAATCGGAACAAGGGCGCGATTGCCGAAGCCCAAGCCAAACGCACGGAAACCGCAGCACTGTTCAACGCGCTGCAAGCCCGTGTGCTGGCGGCAATCGACCTGGCTATCGCAGGTTACCGGGTGGCGCTGCAGCAGCAGGCGGATGCCGACGAGTTGTTCGCCGACCTGCAAAGGCAGGAGAAAACTGCGCGGGCGATATTCGATGTGGGAGAAATTTCCAGGAGCGAGTTAATCGGCCTGCGGCTGCAATTAAACGCATCGGCTCTCGTTCGCTTGGACGCGCTGGTGCAGTCCCGGCAGGCTCTGGGCGCACTGGAAGACGCACTGCAAAGCCCGCTCGGCCTGCCCACCACCGTTTGGCAAACCGCGCCGCGAATGTCTGAAATCCGGAACCAAAACGCTCATCCGTGAAGAAAGGCCTCCATGAAGAGAGTTCTTATTGTTATCATCGTCATTTTCGCCCTGGCCGGGCTCACCTTGCTGGTGTGGTCCAAGTTGATCAAACAGGGAGAGGAAGAGGCCGAGGTGGTGACGGAAGTCGCAGTCCACATCGGTAAAATCACGCGCACCACACTGCGT